>JAWVGK010000045.1:0-6731 GCA_033855155.1 Solirubrobacteraceae bacterium
TCGCCGCGCAGCGCGCGATCGACGCCGGCGGGCTCGTGCCCGATCTCGCGCCGTCCAACAGCTGGAGCCACCATGTGGAGGAGGTCGACCCGGTCGAGCTGCTCGAGGTGCAGCTCTGCAACCAGACCGCGCCGTTCATCCTCGTCGGGCGCCTGCGCGCCGCCCTCGCGGCGTCCCTCGCGCGGCGGACGTACGTCGTCAACGTCTCCGCGATCGAGGGCCAGTTTCACCGCGGCTACAAGGGGCCGGGCCATCCGCATACGAACATGGCGAAGGCCGCCCTGAACATGCTCACGCGCACGAGTGCCCACGAGCTGCTGCGCGACGGCATCCTCATGACCAGCGTCGACACCGGCTGGATCACCGACGAGCGCCCGCACCCGACGCGCATGCGCCTCGCCGGCGAGGGCTTCCACGCGCCGCTGGACCTCGTCGACGGCGCGGCTCGCGTCTACGACCCGATCGTCCGCGGCGAGGCCGGCGAGGACCTCTACGGCTGCTTTCTCAAGGACTTCGAGCCCGCGCCGTGGTGAGGGCGGCCGTCGACCTCCGGCTCCCCGATCGTCCTGTCCGAGCGCGTCGCTCGCGGTCCATCGAGCTCACCGCGGATCGAGGCGATAGGCGACCGAACGGTGACGAATCGCGGCGACGCGCACGGTGTGGTCGCCTTCGGCAAGTAGGTACACGATGCGGTAGGTCCCGACACGGAGTGAGCGCAGCCCGCGTAGTCTGCCGCGTAGTTCGCGGCCCGCGTATGGCTCGCGTTCGAGGAGGCCCAGCGCGTTCTCGACCGCAGCGATCAGCGGCCATTCAAGCGTCAGCAGCGCAGCCCGCGCGCTGCGCGCGAGAACGACGTGAGCCACGCCTCAGCGCGAGGGGCGGCGCGCCGCGAGCTCGCCGCGCAGCGCCTCCAACGTGACGGTCTCGTCGCGCTGGAGTTCGGCGAGGCCGGCATCGACCGCGGCGATCGTGTCCGCGTCAGACAGGATCTCGGCGGTTTCCTCGAGCGCGTCGTATTCGTCTATCGGCACCAGCACCGCCGCGGGCCGCCCGTTGCGCGTAATGAGCACGTGCTCGCGACGATCCGCAACGTCGCTGAGTAGACGGCTGAGGTTGCTGCGGAACTCTCGGACGGGCACCGTTCGCGGCATCAGGGCAAGCGTACCCCATTGTGTACACGGCGCACGGAGCTGTCCGTGCGCGAGCCCTGGGCGGGCGAACGCCTACGGCCCGCGCTCTTGCCTGCATCGGCTGCATCGATGCGCGCGAGCAGCGCTACCGCCCGATCGGTCGCCGCGGACGCCCTGAGGGCCCAAGCAACAGCTTGTCCAACCTGATCGGCAGGTCGCGCACGCGCACGCCGGTCGCGTCGTGCACGGCGTTCGCGATCGCGGCGGCGGTGCCGACGATGCCGATCTCCCCGACGCCCTTGGCGCCCATCGGGCTGACGTAGGGGTCGTGCTCCTCGATCCAGCTGACGTCGATCTCGCCGACGTCGGCGTTGACGGCGACGTGGTACTCGGCAAGGTCGGCGTTGGCGTAGTCGCCGTAGCGGGCGTCGAGCACGCTCTCCTCGAGCAGCGCCATCGACAACCCCCACGTCATCCCGCCGAGCAGCTGCGAGCGAGCGGCCTTCGCGTTCAGCACGCGACCGACGGCGAACACCCCGACCATCCGCGGGACCCGCACCTCGCAGGTGTCCGCATCGACGCAGACCTCGACGAACTGCGCGCCGTGGGCGTACATCGCGTACCGCGAGGCGTACGGGTCGTCGCCGGCGTCCGCCGTCGCCGAAGAGGCGTCGTCTGCGCGGAGCTTGCGCGCCGCGTGGACGATCGCCGTGCCCCACGACGTCGTGCCCTGCGATCCGCCCGCCGGCCGCGCTCGCGGCAGCGCGGTGTCGCCGATCTCGAGGATCACGTCGTCGACGCCCACCGACAGTGCGTCGGCTGCGATCTGGGTGAGGACCGTCCACGCGCCCGTGCCGATGTCCGCCGCGTCGATCTGCACGCGGTAGCGCCCGTCGCCGAGCGCGCGGATCGTCGCCGTCGCCTGGGCGCGGCCGGCCGGGTAGGCCGACGCCGCCACGCCGGTGCCGACGAGCCAGCGCCCGTCGCGCCGGCCGCGCGGCGCCCCGGCGCGCGGCTGCCAGCCAAAGCGCTCGGCGCCCCGCTCCAGGCACTCGACCAGGCCGCGGCTGGAGAACGGCAGGCCGCTGTCGGGGTCGGCGGGAGGCTCGTTGCGCAGGCGCAGCAGCACCGGATCGATGGCGCACGCGAGCGCCAGCTCGTCGATCGCGCACTCGAGCGCGTACGCACCCTGCGCCTCGCCCGGCGCGCGCATGATCGTCGGCGGGGGCAGGTCGAGCCGGGCCATGCGGTGCGACGTGCGCCGGTTCGGGCCCGCGTACATCATCCGCGTGGGCTTGGCGGCGTGATCCTCGGTCACGTCCTTGACGCTGGAGACCTGCAGCACGACGTCGTGCTCGATCGACGTCAGCCGCGCGTCAGCGCCGGCCGCCAGGCGCACGCGCTGGATCGTCGGCGTGCGGTAGCCCACCAGCGAGAACATCTGCCGGCGCGTCAGCTCGAGCTTGACCGGTCGCCCGGCCGCCTTCGCCGCGAGCGCGGCCACGACCACGTGCGCGTGCGTGAAGAGCTTGGAGCCGAACGCGCCGCCGACGTGGGGGGAGATCACGCGCACCTGCTCGCGGTCGAGGCCGAACGCGTCGGCCACGTCTTCGCGGATGCCGTGCGAGCCCTGGTTGGCGTCGTAGAGCGTCAGCCGGTCGTCGCCCTCCCAGATCGCGATCGTCGCGTGCGCCTCGAGCGGGTTGTTGTGCTGCGTCGGCGTCGTGTAGGTCCGGTCGACGACGACGCTCGCCTGAGCGCGGCCGGCCTCGACGTCGCCGTCGTCGCTGTCGGCGTCATCGCCGGGCGGCGCGACGAGGTCGCCGCGGTCGAAGCGCAGCACGACGTCGTGCGGCTCGACCTCGTAGCGCACGTCCACGAGCGTCTCAGCGTGCCGGGCGATCTCGGGCGTCGCCGCCACGACGACCGCGACGACCTCGCCGCAAAACCGCACGACGTCGGCCTGCAGCACCGCAAGCTCCGCGTCGTCGGTCCGCAGACGCGCTGCGTTCTCGTGCCACAACACGGTGACGACGCCGTCGAGCGCCAGCGCCGCGCTCGCGTCGACGGCGACGACGCGGCCCCTGGCGATCGTGCTCTGGATGACGGCCGCGCACGCCACGCCCTCGACCGGGTGCTCGTACGCGTAGCGCGCCGCGCCGGTCACCTTCGAGCGGCCGTCGAGGCGATCGATCGGCGCGCCGAGCACGCTCATGGCTGCTCCACGAGGTCCAGCAGCGTGCGCACGATCACGTCGCGCGCGAGCGTCACCTTGAAGGCGTTGTCCGGCAGCGGCTGCGCGCGCGACAGCTCGGCGTCGGCCGCGCGGGCGAAGGACTCCTCCGTCGCCTCGCCGCCGCGCAGCGCCTGCTCCGCCAGCGTCGCCCGCCACGGCTTGTGGGCCACCCCGCCGAGGGCGATGCGCACGTCGCGCACCGCGCCCTCGCCGTCCACGTCGATCGCGGCGGCGACCGACACGAGCGCGAACGCGTACGACGCGCGGTCGCGCACCTTGCGATAGCGCGAGCGCGCGGCGATCGGCAGCGCCGGCAGGTCGACGGCCACGATCAGCTCGCCGCGTTCGAGCACCGTGTCGCGCTGCGGCTCGTCGCCGGGCAGGCGGTGCAGGTCGGTCAGCGCGATCTCGCGCGCACCGCCGCGCCCCTGAACGCGCACGGTCGCGTCGAACGCCGCGAGCGCCACGGCCATGTCCGACGGCTGCGTCGCGACGCACGACGGCGAGTGGCCGAGCACCGCCAGGCCGCGGTGGTAGCCGTCGCGCGCCGCGCAGCCCGCGCCGGGCGTGCGCTTGTTGCACGGCTTCGCGACGTCCTGGAAGTAGACGCAGCGCGTGCGCTGCATGAGGTTGCCGCCGGTCGTGGCGAGGTTGCGCAGCTGGTACGTGGCGCCCGACAGCAGTGCCTGCGACAGCGCGGGGTAGCGCTCGCGGATCGTCCGGTCGGCGGCGAGATCGCCGTTGCGGACCGCGGCGCCGATGCGCACGCCGCCGTCGGGCAGCCGCTCGATCCGGTCGGACGTGACCTGCGTGACGTCGACGAGCAGGTCCGGCCGCTCGACGTCGAGCTTCATGAGGTCGACGAGGTTCGTGCCGCCGGCGAGGAACGCCGCCCCCGGCTCGCGACTCACCAGCTCGACCGCCGCCGCCGCGTCGCGTGCGCGCTCGTAGCGAAACGGCCTCACGCGGCCGCCTGCTCGCGAACCGCGGCGACGATGTTCACGTATGCCGCGCAGCGGCAGAGGTTGCCGCTCATGCGCTCGCGGATCTCGTCGTCGTCGAGCACGATGTCCGTCACGGCCAGGTCCTCGGTGACCGCGCTCGGCCAGCCGCGCCGTGCCTCGTCGAGCATCGCCACCGCCGAGCAGATCTGGCCGGGCGTGCAGTAGCCGCACTGCAACGCGTCGTGCTCGACGAACGCCGCCTGCAACGGGTGCAGCTCGTCGCCGTCGGCCAGGCCCTCGATCGTCACGATCGACGCGCCCTGATGTGCGACCGCGAGCGCCAGGCAGCCGGTGATGCGCCGGCCGTCGACGAGGATCGTGCAGGCGCCGCACTGCCCGCGGTCGCAGCCCTTCTTCGTGCCGGTCAGCCCGAGCCGCTCGCGCAGCGCGTCGAGTAGCGTGGTGCGCGTGTCGACGGTCAGGACGTGCTCGGTCCCGTTGACCCGCAGCGCCACCTCGACGTCGCTCACGCGTCCCCGGTTGCCCCGCGCGGCGGCGGGGAAAACGGCTCGCGTCCGGAACCGCCTACGGCCGCGTTGCGCGTGAAGCGCGGGCGGCGACGTGGCGCGAACGTCCTCGCCTACAGGTCGCCGCCGGGGATCGTGCCGCCGGCGAAGGCCTCGACCTGCGCGGTCGTGAACGGCGGCCCGAGCAGATCCTCGCGTAGGTGAAACGCGCGAAACAGGTGCGCGATATAGCGCATCCGCTGGTCGAACTCCGACCAGTCGCGCGCGGCCGTCGCGGTGCTCCCGGGCACAGCCGGGCCGAAGCGCTCGAACAGCGCGACGAGGTCGTCGTCGCGCAGCTCGCGCAGCGCCTCGGGGAACGGCTCGTCCATGTCCGCGCCCAGGGCGAGCACGCGCCCCGGCAGCGACATGACCATCAGCGAGCGCGTGATGATCTCGCGCAGCATGTCCGCGAGGCGGCGTTGCGCGCGGTTGCCCAGCGCGCCCGCCGGCGCGGCGACCGGCCGCGGGACGGGCCGCCGCCACCACGGACACAGCACGAGCAGCAGGCGCCGGTCGAGATCCTCGGCGACCTCGTACGGCGCGTCGAGCGACTCGCGGATCTCGGGCTGCAGGCGCGTCTGCTCGTGCATGCCGATCTCGAGGTTCGCGAGCAGGATCAGCGCCGCGCGCGCGTTCGGGTCCGTCGTCTCGCCGACGCGCGCGTAGCGCGTGAACGCCTGGCGCAGGTAGCGCTGGCCGTCCGGCGGCTCCCCGGCGCGCAGGCCGTCGAGGAACGTGTGCAGCTGCGACGAGTCAGGGCCCGCGTCCGGCGGAACCTCGTGCAGGTAGCGCGCGAACTCGTGGCCGATCTCCTGAAAGACCTTCCGATTGCCGCGCGCGACGGCCTCGCTCGTGCGCTCGAAGACGTCCAGCGGCGTGTGCAGCTGTGCCGTCAGGCGACCGAGCAGCGTCTGCGGCTGGTAGAGCCCGTGGCGCAGGACCACGCGCCCGAGCCACGCCCACGGGTGCAGCAGTTGCGGGCCATGCGCCAGGCGCGTGCGCAGCGTCTCGACGAGATCCTCGCCGCGGATCGTGCGACCGGCCTGGCGCGACGCCCAAGTCGCGAACGTGCACCAGTTCGCGCAGCTGCCGGTGCGCTGCACGATCGCCGCCGACAGGCGCCCGTAGCAGTGCGTGATCTCGAGGTTGCGCACGACCGGATTGGTCATCGCGCTGATCCGCACGACGTCCTCGACGGTCGGTGCGGTCGGCACGCTCACGTCAACGCCGGCCAGTCGCGCGCGGCGAGCCGCTCGAGCGCCTGCGTCGCGAGCGGATGCACCGCCACCTCGGCGACCTGCGGCGTCTGCTCCGTGCCTGCGACCGCGAGCGTGATCGCGACGCAGCGCGCGAGCGCGCCGAGGTCGTAGCCGCCCTCGAGCACGATGCCCAACGGCGCGCCGAGCTCGTGCGCCATCGCGCGCACGGACGCCGACATCGCCGCGTAGCCGGCGTCGGTCACGACGCAGCCGGCGAGCGGATCGTCGGCATGCGCGTCGTAGCCGGCGGAGATCAGCACGAGGTCGGGCTCGTAGGCGCGCGCCAGCGGGCGCACGACGTGCTCGACGAGCGACACGAAGACAGCGTCGCCGGAGCCGCCGGGCACCGGCAGGTTGACGGTGTAGCCCTCGCCCGCGTCGCGGCCGGCGTCGCGCGCCGCGCCCGTGCCCGGGTACATCGGCCACTGGTGGATCGAGCAGAACAGGACGTCGTCGCGCGCAGCGAAGATGTCGTTCGTCCCGTTGCCGTGATGGACGTCCCAGTCGACGATCATCACCCGTTGCGCGCCCGCCTGCCCGAGCGCGTGCTGCGCGGCGATCGCGACGTTGTTGAAGAGGCAGAAGCCCATCGC
>JAWVGK010000046.1:0-11010 GCA_033855155.1 Solirubrobacteraceae bacterium
CCGGCGGCGGCGGCGCGTATCGGGGCGGCGGGCCGATGACCATCGGCCACACCCGAGGTGCAGCTGACGTGGGGAGGGGTCCCCCACTGTCACGTTCGAGCCGTGATCTTCTCGCCTACGGCGCGAGTTCGTGCAACCCGACGAGGCCCGTCTCGAGCGCCTGCTGGGCCAGCGCCGCGCGCTTTCGGTGCTGTGGGATGTCGCCGAGCGCGAAGGCGTCGAACAGCGCGCGCATGTGCGTCTTGACGGTCTCGACGCCGAGCACGAGCTCGTCGGCGATCTGGCGGTTGGACGCGGGGACGGCGAACGAGCTGTCGGCATAGGGGCGACACAGCGCGATCAGCACGCGCCGCTGCGCGGGGGTGATCGCCGGCATCGCGTGCTGTTGGGAGGTCGCGGTGCGCAGCGACTCGCGGCCGGTCGGGCTGCGGAAGACGACGATCGTGCGACCGAGCGCGATCGCGTCGCCGTCGCGCAGGCGCGTGCGCCCGTGCACGCGCTCGCCGTCGACATAGGAGCCGTTGTGCGAGCGGCCGTCGTCGACGAAGGTCCACTCCTCGCCGAGGCGCTCGATGCTCGCGTGCACGCGCGAGACCTCCGCGTCCCAGGACAGCGCGACGCCGTTGGACGCGCTGCGACCGATCGTCAGCCGCTCGGGCACGTCGCCGAGATCGACGATGCGCTGCACGTCGTCGCCGTCGCGGTAGAGCAGGAACGGCCGCATGCGCCGCTCGGCCTCGATGCGCTGCTTGATCTCGCCGGGCGTCGCGCGGTGCAGTGCGTGCGGCAACTCCATGGCGGTCAACTGTACGCGCCTTCCCCGGAGTGACTCACGAATGTGGTCTTTGAAGATGATCCTCGACGAACCTCACGAGGTCGAGCATCGTGAACGTCTCGCCGTCGCCGAGGTGCGGCCTCCATCCCGGCTGGTGGACGTAGGAGTGGGGGTCGCGCTCGAGCAGGCCGACGAGCACCTCGGCGACGATGCGGCCGCCGACGGGGCCGAGGTACACGCCGTGGCCATGGCCTTCCGGCGGGCCACCGCGGGAGTAGGCCTCGCAGAGGACGTAGTACCACAGCGGCGGAGCGTCGAGCACCGCCTGGCGGCCCTCGAGCGGGGGGATGTCGTCGGCCCACAGGTGCGCCGGAAAGAGCTCGTCGGCGCTCAGCGGATCGATCCCCAGCAGGCACGCGACGTCCGATCCGGAGGGCAGGCCGAGCGCGTCACCGCGGTGCAGGTTCAGGCTCGCCAGCGACGCGCCGTCCGGCGGCAGCGCGCTCAGGTGCGAGGACAGGACGGGATCGATGCGCATGCTGGGGTTGGCCTCGCCCGGGCTCGCCGGTTGCGGCGCGAAGAAGAAGAGGTCCCAGTCGAGCTTCAGGCACGACTTGAGCCTGCGAAATCCGCCGAGGTGCTCGCCGCTCGCCGTCGCCGGCAGCAGGATCGGGATCAAGGGGCCGCCGTGCTGCAGCCGGTACTTCTCGCGGACCATGCTGTGTCCGAAGCGGTAGGCGGCGCCGGAGAACTCGACCGGTATGGCGGCTTCGCCGGGCACCGCCGCGCTGCTCGGCCGGACGCGCGCGGCGAGCGTCTGCTCGCCGACGATCTTCGGCAGGAAGTCGTGGATGACGATCCACTGGTAGTGCCAGCGCACGATCTGACGCGCCTCGTCGAACAGGTCGTTGCTCGACATCCGCGGGTGGTCGTCGCGCAGGCGGTCGACGACCCTGTTGTGCAGGCCGATCACCAGCAGGTGCAGCTGGGAGATGATGACGTGCTCGTCGTTGCGAGCGTCGCCGATCAGCGCCCTGCCCTGCCGGTTGCGCGGCAGGTCGAACGCCGCGAAGTCGCTGTCCTCGCCATTGCGATCGACGAGCAGCTTCACCCCGGGGTCGGGCCCCGTGCTCCAGTCGTACAGATATGGCTGGTCTGCGGGACCCGCGCCGTAGACGGAGTCCAGATCGAAGCGCGGCGTGCGGAAGTTGACGAGCGCATGCGGATCGTTGCGTCGCTGAAGCCTCGACGTCGGGTCGAAGGTGATGTCGTGGTCGATGAACTGGCCGAGGTACGTGTAGCCCGCCGGGATGCTGCCGTTCGGCTGCGAGTTCTCGCCAAGGCTCATGCGCTCGACGAGCCGGTCGAGCACGTCGGCGTGAAGACGTCCCGGCGACAGGGAGCCGAACATGCGCCCGAAGCGCCCAGCGGTGGCGCCCGCGAGCGGGTCCTGTCCGCGCGGCGCGCCGGCGCCGTGGCGCGCTGACGTCGCGGTCACTTCGGTTCGATCGTCTCGAACCCTTCCCAGATGAACGGCTTCAGGTCAGGGCTGAGCGCGATGCCCACGAGGTGCAGCCGCTGACCCTTTCCGAGCGGCGGCACAGAGTCCTCGAAGCGCACCGACCAGCTGGAGTCGAGGTCGCCGGGCTCCGGCTGCCCGACGAGCGGTGGATGGCCGGGGAGGTCCACGATCATGACGTAGATCGCGGTCGAGGCAGGCTCGCCCGTCGGCGCGCCGTCCACGCGCGACGTCGCGTCGACCCTCACCGTCGTGTCGTCACCCAACAGCGCGGCTCCGTCGAATTCCTTGCTGATCGTCGCCACGGTGACCTCCAGGTAAGTTTGAGTAACGACTTGTGCGGACGCCGCCGCAGGTGAACGAGAGCTCGTCGCCCGCGCCGCCGTCTCCCATCATCCACCGCTTCGCGGTGCGTCGCAATCTATGCCCGCGCCTGCGTCTCGGCGAGCAGGCAGCGGGCGCGGGCGGCGGCGGTGGCGTTGCCCTTCGCGTCGTAGAGCGCGAGCGCGGCCCGCGCGCTCGCGGCCGCCTCGTCGACGGCGCCGCGGGCGCGCAGCACCTGCGCGAGGTCCAGCAGCGCATCGCCGTGGTGTGACAGCAGGTCGGTCGATGCCACCAGTGCGACGCCTTCACGGGCGAGAGCCTGCGCTTCGTCGCGCGCGCCACCGCGGCTGAGGATCTTCGCCTGGACGCCGCGCCAGAGCACCTGCGACACGATGTCGTCGCGGGCGGCGGCGGCGGCCGTTCGCCGGCACAGCTGCGCTGCCTCCTCGAGCTCGTCGCGAGCGTAGAGGGCGGCGGCGAGCATCGCGGTCGTCGTCGCGAGGATCCGCCCCTCGCCCATCGACTCGAGCTTCTCGACGCCGGCGCGCAGCGTCGCCTCCGCCCGCCGCGGCTCGCCGGCCAGCAGCCACACGAAGGCGGCGTGATGCGACACGGTGTAGCTCGTGCCGAGCTTGCGGCGGATCTCCGAGGCTTCGTCCAACAGCCGCTCGGCGACGTCGAACGCCCCGCGCATCGCGTGCAGCGACGCCAGCGGGCTGATGATCCACAGCGTCGCGACCGGGCTTGCGCCGACGCGCTCGCGAAAGCCCTCGCAGCGGCCGATCGCCGCGTCGACCGGCGTCGGTCCGAACACCGCGGCGGTCGCGCGCCAGGCCAGCACGTCGAACAGCGCCCGCTCGTCGCCGGCGCGGCTCGCGCGGCCGGCGGCTTCGCGCCACGCCGCGTCGGCTCGCGCGACCTGCCCCGCGGTCCACTCGGCCTGCGCGCGCAGCGACCAGACGCGGCACAGGCCGCGATCGTCGCCGGCGCGCTCGAGCACGGGGAGGACCTCGTCGACGACGCGCCGGGTCTGCGCCGTGCCGCCGCTGGGCTCGGTCTCCAGCCGCACGAACTCCAGCTCCACCCGTGCGCGGGCCTCCAGCCGCTCGCCCGGCGCCTGCGCGACGGCATCGTCGAGCACGTCCGTCGCCTCGGTCAGGCGGCCGGCCTCGTACAGCGACTCGCCGAGCCCGGGCAGCAGCGCGCCGCGAGCGGCCTCGTCGGTGCGTACGAGGTCCAGCGCGCGCTGCAGCAGCGCGACCCCCGCGGGCGGATCGCCGCGGCCCAGCGCGGCGCGAGACGCCGACTCCAGGCGCGCGGCGGCGCGGGTCGCGAGCGCGCGCTCGCGTTCTCCGGCGCGTCCGAGGTCGAGCGCCAGCCGGCACGCCTGCTCGAGGTGGTAGCCGACGATCTCGTCCGCGGCCGGCGGGCGATGATCGAGCCAGTCGGCGACGCGCGTGTGCATCTCGGCGCGCGACAGCTTCGGCAGGCCGGCGTACGCCGCGTCGCGGATCAGCGCGTGCGTGAAGCGAAACGCGGCCTCGCCGGTGGACCGCGGCTCGTCGCCCGCGATCAAGCCCTTGCGCGCCAGGTCGGCGAGGACCCGCGCCATCGCGCGCCGCTGGCGGTCGGGCAGGAGCGTCGCCAGCGCGCTCGAATGGAACGTGCGGCCCTCGACGGCCGCGCGCTGCAGCAGCATCCGCTCGTCGGCTGAGAGACGGTCGATGCGGGCGGCCAGGACCGCCTGGATGCTCGCCGGCAGCTCGTCCTCGCCGGGACCGACGGCGACGAGCTGCTCGACGAACAGCGGATTGCCCTCGGCACGCCGCACGATCGCGTCGGTGAGCCCGCTCGCGCCCAGGCGCTCGGCGAGCTCGCGCGCGTCGCGCACGTCGAGCGCGTCGAGCACCATCAGCGACGCGCCCGGCCGCGGCGCCGCCCACTGCGGCCGCGTCTCGAGCAGCTCGGGCCGCGTCAGGCAGACGAGCAGGATCGGGCAGCCGCTCGACAGCGCGACGACGTGGGCGAGCAGGTCCAGCAGGGCTCCCTCGGCCCAGTGGATGTCCTCGATCGCGACGACGACCGGGCGGTCGCGCGCCAGCCGCTCGAGCAAACGCCGCGTCGCCCAGGCGGTCTCATCGGCCTGCGCGGGCTCGTCGGCCAGGCCGACGGCGCCGAGGATGCCGCGGATCGCCTGCTCGTCGCCCGCCAGCAGCTCCTCGATCCGGCGGCGGGGATCGTCGCCGAGCCCGCGCACGACGTCGGCGAGCGCGCGATACGCCGTGCCTTCGCCATACGCCAGGCAGCGCCCGACGAGCACGAGCGGCTCGTCGCCGAGGCCGGCGATGAACTCGCCGGCGAGCCGGGACTTGCCGATGCCCGGCGCGCCAACCACCGTCACGGCGACGCAGGCGCGCGCGTCGCGAGCGTGCTCGTAGGCCGCGCGCAGCTCGTCGAGCTGCCGCTCGCGGCCGACGAACGGCGTCTCGGACGTGCGCAGCAGCGCCGCCTGCTCTGGCGCCAGCGCGAGCAGCCGGCCGCTCGCGAGGTCGACGTTCGCGTTCGTCCCGACCGCCAGGCGGATGCGCTCGCCGAGCAGGATCTCGCCGATCTGCGCGCGCTCCGCGAGGCGCCCGGCGGCGGTGATCGGCGCGCCCGTGGCGATCGTGGCGCCACGCGGTCCGGCACCGAGGAAGACCTCGCCGGACTCCAGGCCGAGCCGCAGGTCGCCGCTCGCCGAGCGCAGCTCCACCGCCGCCCGCGTGGCGCGCAGGGCGTCGTCGTCGTGGGACTCGTCGAGCCCGAAGAACCCGACGAGCGCGTCGCCGAGGTAGCGCTCGACGCTGCCACCGTGGCGCTCGACGACCGCGCTGCAGCGCTCGAAGACGGCGTGTAGCGCCTCCGGGTCGGCGAGGTCCGCGCGGGCCGCGAGGACCGACACGAGGCGGCGGGCGTCCGGCCGCCGCGCGTCCGTCGCGGCGGACGCCCGGGCGGGAGCCGTGGCGCCGTCGTCGGCGCGCCGCGGCCATGGCAGGCGGACCGCGCCGGTGCCCGACGCGCCCATCGCCGCGAGCGCCGCGGCGACCTGCGCGGCCGACGGCGGGCGCGCGGCGGGATCCTTGGCGAGCAGGTCGAGGATCAGGCGTTCGAGCAGCGGCGGCAGCGCCGGCGCGTGCACCGACGGCGCCACGGGCGTCGCGGTGAGGTGCTGCGCGAGCACCTGGCCGGCCTCGGCGGCGACGAACGGCGCGCGCCCCGCCACCATCTCGTAGAGCGTCACGCCGAGCGCGTAGAGGTCGCACGCCGGTCCGATGCCGCGGCCGCGGATCTGCTCGGGCGCGAGGTAGCGCACGGTCCCGACGACGATCCCCTCGGCCGTCAGCCGCTCCTGCCCGGTCTGGTAGGCGATGCCGAAGTCGCCGAGCGCGGCGCCGCCCTCGGGCGTCAGCCAGACGTTGTCGGGCTTGACGTCGCGGTGGATGACGTCGTGGGCGTGCGCGTGGGCGAGCGCCGCCGCGATCTCGCCGCCGAGTGCGATCGCGTCGTCGAAGCTCGGGCGCTCGCGCGCGAGGCGCTCGGCGAGCGAGCCGCCGCTCATCACGCGCATGACGAGATACGGGACGCCCTCGAACGTGCCGCTGTCGTAGACGGTGATGATGTTCGGGTGATCGCCGAGGCGGCCGGTGACCTGCGCCTCGCGCGTCACGCGCGCGCGGGCGACGTCGGTCGCGGCGCCGGCGACGATCGCGAGCGCCACGTCGCGATCGAGCTGCGGGTCGTAGGCGAGGTAGACGTCCTTGGTCGCGCCGCGGCCGAGGCGCGCGCGGACCTCGTAGCGCCCGGCGTACACGCCGCCGAGGCCCGACAGCGCCGACGAGACGGTCGGTGTGTCGCTCGTGGGGTCGTCCATCAGCGTGCCTGGCGCCAGCGTATCCGACGCCGGTGAGGCCGTTGCACACGCCGGCGGACGCCATCACGCGGGCGCCGCGAGCGGCGCGACCTACGTCGGCTGCGCCGTCGGGCGGACGAGGATCTCGTTGACGTCGACGTGCGCGGGCTGCGCGACGGCGTAGAGCACCGCGCGGGCGACGTCGTCGGGCTCCAGCGCGTTCTTCGGACGATCGTCGAAGAACGGCGTGTCGACCATCCCCGGCTCGATCGAGGTGACGCGGATGCCGGTCCCGTGCAGGTCCTGGCGCGCCGCCTCGGCCATCGCGGTGACGGCGTGCTTCGTCGCGCTGTAGAGCGAGCCCGCCAGCGCGCGGCGGCCGGCGACCGAGCTCGTCAGCAGCAGGTGCCCGGTGCTGTCCTTCAGCGCGGGGATCGTGGCGCGGATCGTGTACGCCGCGCCGAGCACGTTCGTCAGCACCATGTCGCGCCACAGCTGCGGGCTCTCCTCGAGGAAGCCGCGCTTGGCGCCGAAGCCGGCGTTCGCGAAGACGACGTCGACGCTGCCGAACGCGTCCAGCGCGGCGGCGACCATCGCCTCCTGCTGCTCGAACAGCGTGACGTCGCACGCGACGGCGAGCGCCCGCTCGGGGCCGCCGAGCTGCTCGGCGAGCGCGTCGAGCTTGTCCTTGGAGCGGGCGACCAGCACGAGCCGGTAGCCGGCGTCGGCGGCGTGGCACGCGGTCGCGGCGCCGATCCCGCTCGATGCTCCGGTGATCAGGAAGACGGGGTCCGGCACGGGCGCTCCTCGCGTTGGTGTGGGACGTCGATCGAGTCTAGGACCCCGTCGCGTGGCTATCGTCGGCGGCAGTCATGCTCTACGACAAGGCCCGCATCTTCGTCGCGGCCGGCGGCGGCGGCGGCGGCTGCCTGAGCTTCCGGCGCGAGGCGCACGTGCCCCACGGCGGCCCGGACGGCGGCGACGGCGGCCACGGCGGCGACGTCGTGCTCGTCTGCGACGACTCCTTTCGCGACCTGCAGACCTACAAGCGCCGCGCGCACTACAAGGCGACCCGCGCCGGCCACGGCGAGGGCGACCTGCGTCACGGCGCCAACGGCCCGGTGCTCGAGATCCCGGTCCCGCCGGGAACGCAGGTCAGCTCGTGGGACGGCACGACGCACGACCTGCTCGCGCCCGGCCAGCGCGTCGTCGTCGCGCGCGGCGGCGCGGGCGGGCGCGGCAACAAGCGCTTCGCGACGTCGACGCGCCAGGCGCCGCGGCTCGCCGAGCGCGGGCTCGTCGGCGACGAGGGCTGGGTCGACCTGCGCCTGAAGCTGCTCGCCGACGTCGGGCTCGTCGGCGTGCCGAACGCCGGCAAGTCGTCGCTGCTGGCGCGCATGACGCGCGCCGCCCCGAAGGTCGCCGCCTACCCGTTCACGACGCTCGAGCCCGTGCTCGGGACGCTCGAGGGCGCCGAGCGCCAGCTCGTCATCGCCGACATCCCGGGCCTGATCGAGGGCGCGAGCGCGGGCGCGGGCCTCGGGCACGACTTCCTTGCGCACGTCGAGCGCACGCGGCTGCTCGTGCACGTCTTGGACCTCGAGCCCGCCGACGGCTCGGACCCGCTGGAGAACCACGCGACGATCGAGGGCGAGTTGCGCGCGCACGACCCTCGGCTGGCGTCGCTGCCGCGCATCCTCGCGCTGTCGAAGGCCGATCTCGTGCCCGCCGGCGACGCGCAGGCGGCCGCCGAGCTGTGGCGCGAGCACCTCGGCGACGTCGTCCCGGTGCTCGTGACGTCGAGCGCGACGGGCGAGGGCCTCGACGCGCTCGCGGCCGAGTTGCGCCACCGCGTGCCGCTGCAACGGACGGGATCCGCGCCGGCGGCGCTCGACCTGCCGCTCGCCGAGCACAAGGTCTTTCGCCCCGCCGCCGGCCGCGGCTTCGACGTGCGGCGCCTCGACGACGGCGTCTTTCGCGTCGAGGGCGACGGGATCGTGCGGCTGCTCGCGCGCCACGACCTCGACAACGACGAGGCGCTCGCGCACGTCGAGGGGCGCCTGCGGCGGATGGGCGTCATCAGCGCGCTCGAGGCGGCGGGCTTCGAGCCGGGCGACGACGTTGAGATCGCCGGCGTGCTGTTTGAGCTGCATCCCGGGTAGCCCGGATACACTGCCCGAGCGCAACCTTCGCGGGCATTGCCGTGTTGTCGCGCAGGACCGGGGGATGCGACCGAGGGAGACGGCTTTGCGCGGCATGCAGGGAGTTCGCACGAGGACGGCGCATGCGCTGTCGGTGACGCGGCGCCGGCCGACGGGTTACCGTTGCGCCGCGATGACCTACCGCAAGCTGTTGCTCGCCGCCCTGCTGCTGACGTGCCTGTGCGCGCCGGCGGCTCAGGCCGCGCCCGACCAGGTGTCGATCGTCATGGACGACGACCAGCTGCTGTACCGCGGCGACCGCACGATGTCGCGCACGCTCGTGACGGCGCGATCGCTGGGCGCCGAAGCGGTGCGCGTGACGGTCCTGTGGCGCGTCGTGGGGGAGGGCGCTGCGCTCTCCAACAAGGAGATCGAGCGGCTGAAGACCGACACGCTGCGCGACAAGGCGCGAGCGCAGCGCAAGCGCTTCAAGCCGGCCGATCCGCGCACGTACCCGACCCGCAACTGGGACCGCTTCGACAACCTCGTCAAGACGGCGACCGGGCTCGGCATGCGCGTGTACTTCACGGTCACCGGCCCCGGGCCGAGCTACGCCCATCACATCGCGCCGCCGAGCCAGCGCGCGAACGCCGGCACCTTCAAGCCCTACCCGTCGCGCTATCGCAGCTTCGTGCAGGCCGTCGGCGCCCGCTACTCCGGCACCCACAAGGACGAGAACGGCATCCGCAAGGTGCTGCCGCGCGTGTCGCTGTGGTCGCTCTGGAACGAGCCCAACCAGCCGGGCTGGCTGTCTCCGCAATGGGAGAACGGCGTTCCGGCGTCGCCGGCGCTGTACCGCGAGCTCTACGCCGCCGGCTACCAGGGCCTGACGCTCAGCGGCCACGGCGACGACGCGATCCTGTTCGGCGAGACGTCGCCGCTGGGCTCGCCCAAGACCGGCGCACGCAACGGCATCCGCCCGGTGCCGTTCCTGCGCGAGGTCGCGTGCGTCGATCCCAGCGGCGCGCCCTACGCCGGCCCTGCCGCGACCGCGCGCCACTGCGAGGACTTCGCGCGGATCGGCCCGCTGAAGGCGACCGCCTACGCGCATCACCCCTACACGAAGAAGGGCGCGCCGTCGATCAAGCCGGCCGTCCCCGACGAGATCACGATGGGGAACATCGACACGCTCGGGCCGCTGCTGGACACGATCTCGGCGCAGTCGGGCGGCATGATCCCGACCGGGCTGCCGATCCTGCTGACGGAGTTCGGTTACGAGAGCAACCCGCCCGACACGCGCAACGGGATCCCGCTGCTGCGCCAGGCGCAGTTCAACCAGCTGGCGGAGTTCATCGCCTACAAGGATCCGCGCGTGCTCGGGACCACGCAGTTCTTGATCCGCGACGCCGCGCCGCTGACGCAGTACCCGAAGGGCTCGAGGCTGTACTGGTTCACCTACCAGTCGGGCCTCTACAACCTCAAGGGCCGCGCCAAGCCGGCGGCATTCGCATACACGTTCCCGCTCGTGATCTACAACCCCGGCATCGAGGGCATGAGCGCCTTCTGGGGCCAGTTGCGCTTCCGGCCCAACGGCTCGACGGACAACGTGGTCGTCTTCTGGCGCGAGAAGCCGGCGAACGCGCCGAAGGAGCCGTGCGGGCCCGGCAACGGCTGGACGGAGATCGTGTCGGCCGGCCCGACGACCTACCGCGGCTACTTCGAGGGCACCTTCCCGACGCCTGGGCCCGGCGGGTACTACTGCGCCGTCTTCCTCGACACGGCGCAGGACAAGATCACGCATCGCTCGCTGACCGTCAGCCCGTAGCGCCGGGGGGCGGCGCGCGGGAGGGCGTGGGGCCGGCGCGCCGCGGCTCCCCCGGCGTGCCGCGGGCGCCGAAGTAGGCTGTCGCCGCCGTGGCCCGCTACGTCATCAAGCTCGGATCGAGCATCGTCGCCGAGGACTCGGGCGCCCTGCGCGCGGACGTCATCGAGCGCATCTGCGGCGAGGCCGCCGCGCGCCACGCGGCCGGGCACGACGTCGTGCTCGTCACGAGCGGCGCGATCGCGCGCGGCATGCGCGTCATGAACCTGCCGGTGCGCCCGCGTGCGATCGAGGAGCTGCAGGCGGCCAGCGCCGTCGGGCAGGGCAAGCTCTACCGCGTCTACGACGAGCTGCTGCGCGACCGCGCGATCACGAGCGCGCAGGTGCTGCTCACGTTCTTCGACATGAGCGCACGGACGCACTACCTCAACGCGCGCCAGACGCTCGGCAAGCTGCTGGAGTGGCGCGTGCTGCCGGTCATCAACGAGAACGACACGACGACGACCGACGAGATCTCCTTCGGCGACAACGACTTCCTCG
>JAWVGK010000047.1:0-30341 GCA_033855155.1 Solirubrobacteraceae bacterium
GGCGAACGCGCCCGACAACCGTCCGCGATCGTCCCTGCAAGGGCTCGTGCGTCCGCCGACGAAACTCAAGGTCTCCCTGCAACGGCCGAACACTCGGGCACAGACCACCCCCCCAACCGTCCGCGCGCTCGGACCTGGACGGCGAGACGAACCGCAGGAGGCTCACCATGCTCTTCGACGACCCCTCCTCGTCGTCGCCGACCAACGGTGACACGAGACCCACAGTTGCCACGCGCTCGGCGCTGCGTGCCGCCTCCGAGCCCGCCGAGCGTCCATGCGAACCGCAGCCGCAGGACGACCGCACGCCGGCCGGCCGCACGCACGACCCGCGCCTGATCGAGTCCGCCGGCGTGCCCGCGCCCGAGGCGCTGCACGCGACGGCGATCGCCGCCGCGGTCGTCCGCGAGCTCTACGAGAGCGGCCGCGAGGTGCGCTTCGCCTTCGTCCCGACGCGCAATCGCGTCACGGTGCTGCTGTGCGACATGGACGGCGGCGTCGTGTCGCGGCTGACGCCGGGGCGCGCGCTGGAGATCGCCACCGGCGAGCCGGTGCCGGGCACGCGCCGGCGCTGACGCGCAGCCGCTCGTCGGCGCCGCGCAAAAAAGGTTCAGACCGGCCGCCGCCGGCGGTAGTCTCGCGGCATGAGACGCCTCCTCGCCGTGCTGGTCCTGCTGTTCACGCTCGCCCCGGCCGGCTCCGCGCTGGCCGCCGCTTCGCCGAAGGAGCGGATCGTCCTCAGCGGCCCGGTCACGATCGACCGCGGCGAGAAGTCCAAGGACGTCGTCGTGATCGACGGCGACGTGCTCGTGCGCGGCACGGTCGACGGCGACCTCGTGGCGATCGCCGGCGACGTCACGGTTCGCGGCAAGGTCACCGGCAACGTCGTGACGATCGCGGGCAAGTCCGTGCTCGGACGCCGAGCGCAGGTCGGCGGTGACCTCACGTACGTCGAGCATAAGCCGCGCGTCGCGCGCGGCGCGAAGGTCGCCGGCAAGACGAAGAAGTACGACACCGACAAGCTCACCGGCCCGCTCGGCGTGGCGGCGATCGGGTTCTGGGTCGCGGTCGGCGTGTCGCTGCTCGTGCTCGGCCTGCTCCTGCTGCTGCTCGCGCCGCGCGCGGCGGATGCGCTCGGCCGGACGGCGCGCGCCAAGGGGGGCGTCTCGATCGGCGTCGGCGTGCTGGCGTTCATCCTGCTGCCGATCATCGCGTTCGTCGCGCTCGTCTCGGTCGTCGGGTTCCCGTTCGGCGTCGGCCTGCTGCTGGCGCTGCTCCCGCTGTATGCGATCGGCTACGTGACCGCCGCGTTCGCGCTCGGCAGCCGGATCGTCAAGGGCTCGCGGATCCCTGCGTTCCTCGTCGGCCTCCTGATCCTGCGGCTGCTGGCGCTGATCCCGTTCGCCGGCGGGCTGATCGGCCTGCTCGCGACGATCTTCGGGCTCGGCGTGCTGTTCGTGACCCTGTTTCGCGCGCGCAGCTGACCCCGCTGGCGCGCGGGTCCGCGGCCCGCGATCATGCGGCGATGGACGAGCCTTCGACGACGCGCTTGCGCGTCGACAAGTGGCTGTGGGTCGCGCGCTTCTACAAGACGCGCTCGCTGGCATCCGATGCCGTCAAGGGCGGGCGCGTGCAGGTCGGCGGCCAGCGCGTGAAGCCGAGCAAGGAGATCGGCACCGGAGATCGCGTCGAGATCGCGATCGGCCAGGCGCGGCGGACGGTCGTCGTGCTCGGCGTCGCGCAGCGCCGCGGCCCCGCCGCCGAGGCGCAGCTGCTCTACGAGGAGACTGCGGACAGCCGTGCCGAGGGCGAGCGCCTCGCCGCGCAGCGCCGCCTCGCCCAGCCGCCCGGCGCCGACCTCGGGGCGCGGCCGACGAAGCGCGACCGCCGCCGCTTCGACGCCACGCCGGGCGCGCGCCGAAGCCGCGGCTGACGCCTGCGCCGTCCCTATCCTGGATCGGGCGATGGCAGCGACCCCATCCGAGCAGACGGCCACGTCGACGGTGGTCGCCTTCGACGAGGACGGCCTGCGCGAGCGCCTGGCGCAGCTCACGCTGCGCGACGAGCACCGCCTGCGCCGGCGCCTGGATCGCGTGCGCCGCGGCCACGGCGGCGACGAGCTCGACGCGCTGCTCGGCGAGATCGCGCGCAGCGAGAGAGCGATCGCGCGCCGGCGCGCCGCGGTGCCGGCGGTGAGCTACCCGCCGCAGCTGCCGGTCTCCGCGCGCCGCGACGACCTGCTCGCCGCGATCGGCGACAACCAGGTTGTGATCGTCGCCGGCGAGACGGGCTCGGGCAAGACGACGCAGCTGCCGAAGATCTGCCTCGAGCTCGGGCGCGGCGTGCGCGGCGCGATCGCGCACACGCAGCCGCGGCGGCTCGCCGCGCGCACGGTCGCCGAGCGCATCGCCGAGGAGCTCGGCGTCGCGCTCGGGGAGGCCGTCGGCTACGCGGTTCGCTTCTCGGACGTCTCCAGGCAGGACACGCTCGTGCGGCTCGTGACCGACGGGCTGCTGCTGGCGGAGGTCAGCCGCGACCGCGTGCTGCGCCGCTACGACACGATCATCGTCGACGAGGCGCACGAGCGCAGCCTGAACATCGACTTCCTGCTCGGCTACCTGCACCGCCTGCTGCCGCAGCGCCCAGACCTCAAGCTGATCATCACGAGCGCGACGATCGACCCGGGCCGCTTCAGCCGCCACTTCGACGATGCGCCGGTCGTCGAGGTGTCGGGCCGCACGTATCCGGTCGAGGTGCGCTACCGGCCGCTGTCGGGCGCGGCCGAGCCGTCCGACGACGAGGACGCCGCCTTCGACGAGGACGCCGGCGTGCTCGGGCCCGACCGCGATCCCGTCGACGCGATCGGCGACGCCGTCGAGGAGCTGCTGCGCGACGGGCCGGGGGACGTGCTCGTCTTCCTCTCGGGCGAGCGCGAGATCCGCGACACGGCCGAGGCGCTCGCCGGTCGCCTGCCGTCGCGGATCGAGATCCTGCCGCTGTACGCGCGCCTGTCGCCGGCCGAGCAGCAGCGCGTCTTCAAGCCCCACGACGCGCGCCGCGTCGTGCTCGCGACGAACGTCGCCGAGACGTCGCTGACCGTCCCGGGGATCGGCTCGGTGGTCGATCCGGGGACCGCGCGGATCAGCCGCTACAGCTCGCGTCTGAAGGTCCAGCGGCTGCCGATCGAGCCCGTCTCACAGGCGTCGGCCGACCAGCGCAAGGGCCGTTGCGGGCGCCAGTCCGACGGCATCTGCATCCGCCTGTACGGCGAGCAGGACTTCGCCGCCCGCCCCGCCTACACCGCCCCGGAGATCCTGCGCACGAGCCTCGCGTCGGTGATCTTGCAGATGGAGTCACTCGGACTCGGCGAGGTGGCGGACTTCCCGTTCCTCGACGCGCCCGACCGCCGCCAGGTCCGCGACGGGATCGCGCTGCTGCACGAGCTCGGCGCGCTCGATCCCGCGGCCGAGCCCGGCAGCCGCCTGACGGCGCTCGGCCGGCGGCTGGCCCAGCTGCCCGTCGACCCGCGCCTGGGCCGGATGGTGCTCGAAGCCCATCGCCTCGGCTGCGCCGACGAGGTCATCGTCGTCGCCGCGGCGCTGTCGATCCAGGATCCGCGCGTGCGTCCGCTCGAGGAGCGCGCCGCCGCCGACCAGATGCACGCCCGCTTCCGCGACGAGCGCTCGGACTTCGTCGCGTTCCTGAACCTCTGGCGCCACCTGCGCGAGCAGCAGCGCGAGCTGTCGGGCAACCAGTTTCGCAAGCGCTGCCGCACGGAGTTCCTGCACTACGTGCGCATCCGCGAGTGGCAGGACCTCGCCGCGCAGCTGCGCCAGGCCGCGCGCGGCGTCGGCGTGACGATCAACGCCGAGCCCGCCGAGCCGGAGGCGGTGCACGTCGCGCTGCTGTCCGGGCTGCTGTCGCACGTCGGCCTGCGCAACGAGCGCCGTCGCGACTACGACGGCGCGCGCGGCGCGCGCTTCGCGATCCAGAACGGCTCGGTGCTCGCGCGCCGCCAGCCGGCCTGGGTGATGGTCGCCGAGCTGACGGAGACCAACCGGCTGTGGGGCCGCACCGCCGCGCAGATCCAGCCGTCGTGGATCGAGCCGCTCGCCGGGCACCTGCTGAAGGTCACCCACGAGGCGCCGCACTGGGAGCGCGGGCGCGGATCGGTCGTCGCGACCGAGCGCGCGACGCTGTTCGGATTGCCGGTCGTCGGTGGGCGCAAGGTCGCCTACGGGCCGATCGACCCGCTGCTGTCGCGCGAGCTGTTCATCCGCTGCGCGCTCGTCGAGGGCGACTGGGCGACGCGTCATGAGTTCGTCGCCGCGAACGCCGCCGTGCTCGAGGAGCTCGAGGAGCTCGAGCACCGCGCGCGCCGGCGCGACATCCTCGCCGGCGACGAGGCGATCTTCGCCTTCTACGACGCGCGCATCCCCGACGACGTCGTCTCGGTCGCGCACTTCGACCGCTGGTGGAAGCGTGCGCAGCGCGCCGACCCGGACCTGCTGACCTTTCCCCGCGACCTGCTCGTCGACGAGGACGCCGCCGATCTGCTCGACCCGCGCGCGCGGCCCGACGAGTGGCGCCAGGGCGAGCTGACGCTGCGCCTGAGCTACCGCTTCGAGCCCGGCGAGGAGCAGGACGGCATCACGGTCCACGTGCCGCTGCAAGCGCTGTCGCAGCTGCGCTCCGACGGCTTCGACTGGCTCGTGCCGGGCCTGCGCCACGAGCTCGTCGTCGCGCTGATCCGCTCGCTGCCCAAGGAGCTGCGCCGGCCGCTCGTGCCGATCCCCGACGTCGCGGCGCAGGTCGTCGAGCACCTGCGCCCGCGCAAGGGGCGCCTCGTCGACGCGGTCGCGCGCGAGCTCGAGGAGCTGCGGGGGGTGCGCGTCGCGGCGTCGGACTTCGACCTGCGCCGGCTGCCGGCGCACCTGCGCGTGAGCTTCAGCGTCGAGGACGAGCGTGGGGAGGTCGTCGCGCGCGGCGAGGACCTCGACGCGCTGCGCGCCGCCGTCGCGCCGCGCATGCGCGCGGAGCTCGCGGCCGCGACCGTGCAGATCGAGCGCACCGGCCTGCGCGCCTGGACGATCGGCGAGCTGCCGCGCACGATCGAGCTCGCAGCCGGCGGCGCGCGCGCCTTCCCGGCGCTCGTCGACGAGGGCGAGACCGTCGCCGTGCGGGCGCTCGAGACGCCGGCGGCGCAGCGCGCCGCGATGCACGCCGGCACGCGCCGGCTGCTGACGCTGACGATCGCCTCGCCGGTGCGCGCGGTCCAGCGCGGCCTCGACCGGGGCGCCGCCCTGACGCTCGCCGGTGCGCCCCACGGCGGTGCCGGCGCGCTGATCGACGACGCGATCGTCGCGGCGCTCGACAGCCTCGTCGATGCGGCCGGCGGCCCCGCCTGGGACGCCGCCGCCTTCGCGGCGCTGCGCGAGCGCGTCGCCGGCGAGCTCGCGGAGACGACTGCGCGGATCGTCGCCGATGCGGTCGAGGTCCTCGACGCGGCGCGCGACGTGCGCCTGGCGCTCGACGACCTGCCGCTCGATCCGGCGCTGCGCGAGGCGCGCCTGGACGTCGCGACGCAGATCGGCGGCCTGGTCTTCCCGGGCTTCGTCGCGGCGACGGGCGCGGCGCGGCTGGCGGACGTGACGCGCTACCTGCGCGCGGCGCAGCGGCGGCTGGAGCGCCTGCCCGACGCTCCCGCGGCCGATCGCGACCGGATGCGGGTGCTGCACGAGCTCGAGGCCGAGCTGCGCCGGCGGCGCGAAGGCAGCGGCGCGGCGGCCGCGCCGGCGCTGCGCGAGGTCGCGTGGATGCTGCAGGAGCTGCGCGTCAGCCACTTCGCGCAGGGACTCGGCGTCCGCGGGCAGGTCTCCGCGAAGCGGGTCCGAAGAGCGCTGGCGGCGAGTGCGGTCGTCGGGTAGGCGCCGATGCGCGAGGATGTGCTGGACGGAGAGCCGGTGACGGTGGACACAAGAGGCATGAGCGTTCAAGAAGCGGACAATGCAGTCTCCGATACGGCCAAGGACGGTTCGATGGGTTCACGCGACATGACGACTCCGGTGGACGCCGCACCGCCCGCTCCGGGAGAGCCCGCCCCGAAGCCGACGCCGGCCAAGCGCCCCGCACCAGCTTCCGGCGTCAAGGCCCCAGCGGAGGCGCGGCCGCCCAAGGGCGCCGCGAGCGCCGGCGGCAAGGCGTCGGCTAAGCGCCCAGCGTCCGCGAACGGCAAGGCGCCGGCAACGGCCAAGCGCCCCGCGTCCGCGAACGGCAAGGCGCCGGCGACGAAGCGTCCCGCGTCCGCAACCTGCGAGGCGACGACGATGGCGCAGGCCGATCCGTCCAACGCGCTCGCGGCCGACAGGGCGCCGGCGGCCAAGCGTCCCGCTGCTGCGAAGGGCAAGGCAGCGGCGGCGAAGCGCCCTCCGTCCGCGACCGGCGAGGCGACGACGGCGCAGGCCGGTCCGCCCACCGTACTCGCGGCCGGCAGGGCGGCGGCGGCCAAACGTCCCGTGGTCGCGAACGGCAAGGCGGAGGCGCCAGGGCAAACCGCGCGGCCGCCCGCGCGCGCGACCGGCAAGGCGACGACGACGACGCCGACCGCCCAGCCGGCCGCACCGGCTGGCGGCAAGGCGGCGTGGGCCAAGAACCCCGAGAACGCAGCGAGCAAGCCGGCCGCGACGGCGCGGGCGGCGAGAAACGCCCCCGCGACCGCAGCCGGCAAGGCGGCCGCGACGGCGCGGGCGGCACGGCCCGCCGCGCCCGCGGCCGGCGAGGCGGCGACGAAAGCGCAGGTGGCGCGGCCCACTCCCGCGCCGGCGGCCGGCAAGGCGGCGACGAGGGCAAAGGTGGCGCGGGCCACTCCCCCGTCCGCGGTCGGCGAGGCGACGACGGGGGCGCAGGTGGCGCGGCCCACTCCCGCGCCGGCGGCCGGCAAGGCGACTACGAGGGCACGGGCGGCACGGCCCGCCATGCCCGCGGCCGGCAAGGCGGCGACGAGGGCTCGGGTGGCGCGGCCCACTCCCGCGTCCGCGGCCGACAAGGCGGCGACGAGGGCTCGGACGGCGCGGCCCACCGCACCCGCGGCCGGCAAGACCGCGGCGACGGCGAGCGCGCGAACGGCCGAGCGCCCTGCGGAGGCGCCGGGCAAGCGCTCTGTGAGCGTGGTCGAAGAACCCCCGGCGCGCGCGGCGAAGCGCCGGTTGAAGGTGGTCGAGGAGCCCAAGCCAAGCCCGGCCAGGCGCGCCGTCGCCGTGGTCGAGGAGCCGCAGGCGCGGGTAGCGGAGCGGCCCGTCGACGAGCCCGAGGCGCGGGTGGCCGAGCGGCCCGTCGACGAGCCCGAGGCGCGGATTGCCGCACGCCCCGGCCCCGCCGTCGAGGAACCCGCGCCCGTCGCGCGCGCGTCCAGGCTCGCCGACGCGCCGGCACCTGCCGGGCGCGCGTCCAGGCTCGCCGACGCGCCGGCACCTGCCGCGCGCGCGGCCAGGCTCGCCGAGCCGCCGGCACCCACCGCGCGGCCCGCGTTTCGCGGGCGCGACGCCGAGCTCGAGATCGAGGTCCTGCTGCGCAGCACCGCCGAGCGGCGCGCTGTCGCCCGCCCGTCGTCGCCGCCGCCGCCCGCACCGATCGCTCCGGCACGGGTCGTCGCCGGACCGCGCACCACCATCGGCCAGCGCGTCGCCGTCCTGCTCGCGCTGCTGCTGCTGACGCTCGCGGTCGTGGCGCTCGCCACCTCCGGCGGCCCGGCCGTCGCGATGTCCCGCGCCGACGCGAGCTTCCTCAGCGCCGAGCTCGTCCGCGCCGATCAGCTCGTGCGCGCGCAGCTCGTGCGCGTACGCGAGGGCGCCACGCCCAACGCGCTCGCCCGTACGCGCGACGCCGTCCTGACGACGCGCTCGCTCGGGGTCGAGATGCGCGCCTTCCGCGGCCCCGAGGCCGACCGCCTGCGGCGCGCGCTGCGACAGGAGGGGCGCTGGCTGGACGCCGTCGGCTCGACGCTGTCGAACCCGCGCAGCCCGCTGCGCGCAGAGCTCCTCACTCGCGCCGTGGCCGCGCGCCGCG
This sequence comes from Solirubrobacteraceae bacterium, assembly GCA_033855155.1. GTDB lineage: Bacteria > Actinomycetota > Thermoleophilia > Solirubrobacterales > Solirubrobacteraceae > CADCVQ01. Next base: position 8,062 of record JAWVGK010000047.1, read on the forward strand.
CGCTCGCGGCGCTGCCGGGAGCCCGTCCGCGCATCACCTCCGGCGCGACGCAGCTCGTCGCCTACGCGCGCCGGCGCGAGCAGGCGGCGCGCGTCCGAGCGCGGCCCTGAGCGTCGCCGTCAGGCGACGTGGTCGATGAGCCCGGCGTCGTTGGCGAGCGCCGTGCGCAGCGTGCGCTTGAGCTCGCCGTGGATCTGACAGACGCGGCTCTCGGACACGCCGAGGACCTCGCCGATCTCGCGCAGGGTGAGGTTCTTGACGTACAGCAGCACGGCGACCTCGCGCTCGCGCCGTCCGAGCGCGGCGAACGCCCGGCGGAAGTGCTCCTTGGCCTCGTGCTTCGCCGATGCACTGAACGGGTTGGCGTCGTCGTCCTCGGAGGCGAGCACGTCGACGCGCTCGACCTTCGCGCCGTCGTGGGCGAGCACGAGCGAGTTCAGCGACGTGACGTCCGATGCGACGAGGTCGCGCTGGCGATGGCGCAGCTCGACCGTCGACATGTGCAGCGACTCGGCGAGCTCGAGCTCCGACGGCGAGCGGCCGTGGATCGCGTGGAACTCGCTCTGCACGCGGCGCATGTCGCGCTCCCAGCGGCGCAGCGAGCGCGGCGCCCAGTCGCTGCGACGCAGCTCGTCGATGACCGCGCCGTGGATCCGCGTCCACGCGAACTGCTCGAGCGTCGCGCCCTTGACGGGGTCATAGCGATCGATCGCCTTGATCAGCGCCTCGAGGCCGGCCGACACGAGATCGTCGACGTCGCAGCTCGCCGGCAGCTCGCCGATCTTGCGGTAGACGATGAACTTCACGAGCGGCGCGTAGGTCAGCACGAGGCGGTCGCGCAGGCGCTCGTCGCCGCTGCGGTTGTACTGGCGCCAGAGCGCCATCGCGTCCTCGGCCTCGATCCAGCGGCGGGGAGACTCCGATGCCGTGCGGGTACGCGGGCGGCTGAAGAAGGAGGACATGCCTCTGTATCGCGGATATGGGGTCCAGACCCCAGCAGCAGGCAGGATTTCCAGCCGACCCGGCACCCCGCTGCGCAGGTTCGGGCGCCCGATGGGAGGTTTTCGTCCAGGCCGTCCTGGACCGCTGGTCCAGACGCCTAGACGGTTGGGTCGAGCGTGACCTTGCCCGTCGTACGACGTTCGGCCAGGTCGCGCTGGGCTCGGCCCGCGTCGGCCAGCGGATAGGCCGGACCCGCGACCGCGCGCAGCTCGCCGCGCGCGACGCGCGCGAAGAGGTCGGTGAGCGCCTCGTCGACCATCTCCGGCCGGCCGAGGCAGTGCATGAGCCAGAAGCCGACGACCGAGCGCGAGCGGCGCATCAGGTCGCCGCTACGCACGTCGTTGGAGTCGCCCGACGCGATGCCGTACGTCACGAGCCGGCCGAACGGCGCGAGCGCCGCGAGCGACTGGTCGAAGACCGCGCCGCCGGCCATCTCGAAGACGACGTCGACGGGTGCGCCGAGGTTCGCCTCGACGAGCCGCTCGGCCAGGCCGTCCGCGCCGCCGTCGATCGCGGCGTCGGCGCCGAGCTCGAGCGCGAGCGCGCGCTTGTCGGGCGTCGAGGCGGTCGCGATCACGCGGCCGGCGCCCATCGGCCGGCCGAGCTGCACTGCCAGCGAGCCGACGCCACCGGCGGCCGCGTGCACGACGACGCTCTCGCCCGCGGCCACGTGCCCGCAGGTGCGGTACAGGTGCCAGGCGGTCAGGCCCTGTAGCAGCAGCGCCAGCGCGGTCTCGTCCGAGACGCCGTCGGGGATCGCGAACGTCAGCGCCGCGGGCGCGGTCGCGAACTCGGCGTAGCCGCCGGCGCCGCACAGCGCGACGACGCGCTCGCCGCTGTCCTCGCGCACGCCCGCGACCTCCAGGCCCGGCACGAGCGGCAGGACGTCCTTGGCGAGGTAGGAGTTCGTGCGCCGGTGCGTGTCGGCGAAGTTCAGCCCGGCGCGCGTGACGCGCACGAGCACGTCGCCCTCGGCCGGCTCGGGCAGCGGCAGATCGACGAGCCGCAGCACCTCCGGACCGCCGAATTCGGACATCTGGATCGCGCGCATGCCGGCGGCGAGGATAGCGCGGGCCCCGCGCGGCGCGGCGAGGCGCCACAATCACCGTCCATGTCCGGACATCCGCCCGTTCGCCAGACCGGCAGCAGCGACCCGGGTGGCGGCAGCTTCTTCGACAACAGCACGCTGCCGCTGCTGGCCGGGCTGCTCGTGGCGTTCATGGTGGTCGGCGCCGCGTTCGCCGCGGGGCTGCCCCGGCACCACAAGCCGCGCCGCTCGTCGGCGCTGCAGACCGCGACGATCCCGATCCTGCCGCAGCCCGAGGAGAAGGTCCCCCCGCAGCGCGAGCAGCCCGTGCAGCGCTTCACGCTGACCGTCACGAACGCGGGCGACGGGCGCGGCACGATCAGCATCGAGGACGAGCGGCGCGACTGCAGCGACGTCTGCCGCTTCCGCCTCGCAGCGGGCGCGATCGTGACGCTGCGCGCGCGCGAGAGCCGCAACTCGACGTTCGCCGGCTGGACGGAGCCCTGCGACGTCGCGCGCACCTGCAGGCTGTCGATGGATCACACGCGCCAGATCGTCGCGCTGTTCGACGTCGTGGCGCCGGCGCAGCCCGACTGCTCGGGCGCCGACCCCGACCTGATCGATCCCAACGACCCCTGCGCCGACGAGGATCCAGCACTCCCCGCGCCGCCGCCCCCCGCGCCGCTGCCGCCGCCGGTGATCCCGCCGCCGCCGCCTCCGCCACCGCCACCGCCGCCTCCGCCACCGCCGCCACTCCCGCCGCTGCCGCCGCCGTCGCCGACGCCATCGCCGGCGCCGTCTCCGCCGATCCCCTGAGCTCGCGGGCTCGGGCGCCACGCGGCCGGCGCCCCCAGTGATTAGGGTCCGGGCGATGAGTGTCACCGTTGTCGGATCAATCGCCTTCGACGCCGTGCAGACCCCGCACGGCGGGCGCGAGCGCATGCTGGGCGGCGCCGCCGTCCACTTCGCACTCGCCGCCTCGTTCTTCGACGAGGTTCGCGTGGTCGGCCCCGTCGGCGACGACTTCGGCGAGGACGAGTACGCCGTGCTCCAGGGCCGCGGTGTCGTCACCGACGACGTCGAGCACGTCGCCGGCGGCAAGACGTTCTTCTGGAGCGGCGTCTACGGCGACGACATGAACACGCGCGAGACGCTCGAGACCGACCTCAACGTCTTCGAGACGTTCGACCCGAAGCTGTCGGACGCCTCGCGCCAGTCGGAGGTCCTGTTCCTCGCGAACATCCTGCCGGAGCTGCAGCTCAACGTCCGCCGTCAGTGCGAGGCGGCGCGCTGGGTCGCCCTGGACTCGATGGACCTGTGGATCAACATCGCGCACGACGCCCTGATCGCCGCGATCTCCGAGGTCGACTGCGTGATCCTCAACGACTCCGAGGTCGCGCTCTTCACGGGCGAGCGCGAGGTCGTCGCCGGCGCCCGCAGGATCATGCGCCACGGGCCGAGCGCGATGGTCGTCAAGCTCGGCAAGTACGGCGCGGCGCTCGTCACGCCCGACGAGTCGTTCTGGATCCCGGCGTTCCCCGTCGACTTCGTCGCCGATCCGACCGGCGCCGGGGACACGTTCGCGGGCGGCTTCGTCGGCTGCATCGCCGCGCACGACGGCGAGGTCAGCAGCGACGTGCTGCGGCTCGCGATGGCCTACGGCACGGCGCTCGCGTCGTTCAACGTCGAGGAGTTCGGCACCGAACGCGTCGCCTGCCTGACCGCCGAGGAGATCGTCGAGCGCGTCGAGGAGCTGCAGCGGATGACGACGTTCGACGCCAAGACGCTCGCGCTGCGGTAGACCGAGGCGCCGGCGGGGAAGGACCGGGCGATGCGCAAGCGCTCCTCAACACACCGCCGGCGCGGGCCCAACCGCGGTCACCCGCTCGCGCACGCGTTCGACGACGCGTCGGTCGCCGTCCAGCGCCGGCTGCGCGCGCGGCGCGGCCCGGCGATCGTCGCCGCCGTCGCCGTGCCCGCGCTCGTCGCGCTGACGCTCGCGCGCAAGCGCGCCGGACTGCACCCGGCCGCGACGCTGACGATCGCCTGCGGCGTGCCGCTCGGCGCGGCGATCGCGGTGCCGCACGGCCGCGCACGTTACGCGGCGATCGCCGCCGGCTACATGTACCTCTTCAAGATCAGCTGGGAGCTGCCCTACGACGATCCCGAGCGCCTGCGCCGCCGCCTGCTGATCGACGAGCCGATCAGATTCGACACGTTCGTCGGCCGCGGCGTGCCAGTCGGGCTGCGCCTGCAGCGCGCGCTGCGCACGCGCGGGGAGGTCAGCGCGTTCGACGTCGCCGTGACCGTCGTCTACGGGTCGTGGTTCGTGCCGCACCTGCTGCTCGGCTACCTGCTCGTCCACCACCACCGCTACGTGCCGCGCGCGGGCGGGCGCCTGTCGGCCGCCTACCACCTGACGACGCCGTTCTACTGGCTGTGGCCCGAGGCGCCGCCGTGGTACGCGTCGGAGAAGGAGGGCCGCATGGACGGCGAGCTCGATCGCGTCGCGCGCGCCGTCGTCTGCCACGTCCTGCATCGCCCGCCGCCGTCGGAGGGCGAGGTTCCGGGCAACCCGTGGGCGTCGATGCCGTCGGACCACATCTCGTCGGCCGCGATCACGGCGATGGGGCTCGGCGAGCTCGGGCCGATCGCGGGCGCGCTCGGCTGGAGCTACGTCGCCGCGGCATCCTTCGCCGTCGTGTACCTCGGCGAGCACTACCTCGCGGACGTCGTCGTCGGGCTCGCGGTCGCCGAGCTCGTGCGCCGCGGCGAGCCGCTCGCCGCGCCGGTCGCGCGGGCGGTGGCGCGCGCGCTGGCGCCGCTCTGACGCGCCGGACGACGACGACGGCGCGCCCGTCGCCGCCCTGACGCGCCGCGCTAACACGACGACGGGGCCCCGCAGGGCCCCGCCTCACACGGCGTCCTGTTCGACGCTGCTACTTGATGAAGCCCGTCGCGCCGACGGCCTTGAGGATCGCGCCCTCGGACTTCGGCTTGTCGAACGCCGCCGGTGCCGGCGTGGCGCCGTTGATGAAGCGGATCCAGGCGGCGTGGCGCGCCTCGACCGTGGCGATCGTGCCGGCCGCCCGCAGGACGCCGGGCTGGAAGACGTTGGCGACCTGGCCGAGGTACGCGCTGACGCCCGTGTCCTCGAGCACCTGCGAGGTCGCGGCGAACGTCGCCTGATCGGTGACGGCCTTGCCGAAGTCGAACTTCGGCGACTTGATCGCAGCCGACCCGAGCGCCGTCTTGAGGAAGTCGACGTGCGCCTGCTCGTGCGCGGCGACGGCCACGGCGAACTTCTGGAGATCGGCGTTGGCGCCGTAGGCCATGTTGGCGACGGCCTGCTTGTAGAACGCCGCCTCGAGGAACTCGAGCGTCAGCGCGTAGTTGAGGATCTTGACGTCGTTCTTCTTGGACTTCTTCTTCGAGATCAGCGCCTCGGCCGGGCCGAGGTACGAGAAGAAGGCGCCGCCGGCGATCAGCCCGCCGCCGGCGAGAGCGCCCTTGCGCAGGAACGAGCTGCGGTCGAAGCCGGCGGCCTCGGCGCTGTCGCGGATGGCGCCGTCGGCGTCGAGCACGTCAAGGTTCAGTTCGGACAAGGGGATATCTCCTGAGGTTCTTGGGGGTCAGCGGACGACGATCCGCCCGGTCATTCCCGGGTGGAGGGTGCACTGGTAGCGATAGGTACCGGCGCGGGTGAAGGTGCGCTTGCGCGAGCCGGCGGACCGGTTCGGGATGGTCTTGAAGCGTCGACGTCCGACGCTGACGACGTTGTGCGTGGTGCTGCCGTCGCGGAAGGCGAACGTCACGGTCGAGCCCTTGGAGACCGACAGCTTCTTCGGAGAGAAGGCGATGTTCTTCAGCGTCACCGTGCGGCTGGCGGCGCCGGAGGCGGCGACCTGGCCGCCGAGGGCGCCGGCGCCAAGCGCCGTCGCCACCAGCCCGACCGTGCGCAGCCTGCTCGTCGTGTGGGTCATGGCACTGACTGCGGCGCGGGGCGTCGACCGGATCATCGGCGGGCGCATGGTCGGCGCGCGCTTGGCGCGCCGGGCACTACCCGAGCCCCCTCCGCGCGCGCCACATCGTGCGTTTCGCGGCCGACGTGGGTATGGTCCGAGGAATGACGCCGACCTTCATCTTCCTGATGGTCGTCCTCAAGCTCCCGATCTTCGCCCTGCTGTACATCGTCTGGTGGGCGATCCAGTCGCCGCCGCAGCCCGAGGCGGTCCCCGACGAGGACGGCGGCACGAAGAAGCCGCTTGCGCCGCGCCCGCGCCACCCGCATCCGCGCCCTGCGCTGCCGCGCACGCCGCGCCGCGGACCGCACGGCGCGCCCGCGCTGCCGGCGCCTCCGCGCGTGCGCACGGTCGTCGCGCGCGGGCGTCGCGTCGAGCACTGACGTCCGCGGGATCTAGACTCCGCCGGGCATGATGGGGTCCTCATCGAAGGTGGCGCCCTGCTCGGTCCTGTCGGACGGCACGATCCTGCGCCTCGTGCGCGAGGGGCGGATCAAGGTCGATCCGTGGGATCCCGCGATGGTCCAACCGGCGAGCATCGACCTGCGACTGGGCAACACGTTCCGCGTCTTCCACAACCATCGCACGGCCGCGATCGACCTCGCCAAGCCGCCGACGAACCTCACCGAGCAAATCGCGATCACCGACGCCGAGCCGTTCGTCATCCATCCCGGCGAATTCGTGCTCGGACGCACGCTGGAATGGGTCGAGCTGCCCGACGACGTCGTCGCACGAATCGAGGGGAAGTCGAGTCTTGGCCGGCTCGGGCTGATCGTGCACGCGACCGCGGGCTTCGTCGACCCCGGCTGGAAGGGGACGCTGACGCTCGAGATCACGAACCTCACGCGCGTGCCGATCAAGCTGTGGGCGACCAAGCCGATCGCGCAGCTGTCGTTCATGACGCTCGACGCGCCCGCGCTGCGTCCCTACGGCCACCCGGAGCTCGGCAGCCACTACCACGGGCAGGTCGAGGCGACGGAGAGCCGCTACGAGGGCGGCCCCGCCGCCGCCGAGTCGGGTTCGGAGCCGGTGCGGTAAGGTCGCGCCCGCCATGGATCTCCTCGTCCTCCTCGCCGCCGCCGAGCACCTCGCCGAGGAGCACGAGAGGTCCGAGCTGCCGTTTTTCATCGCCGGCGGCATGTTCGCGGCGTTCGCGATCGCGATCAGCGTCTTCGGCTTCCAGCGCCCGGACTTCCCGTCGAGCGCCGGCCAGGCCCGCGGCGTCATGAGCGCCGGCGTCGTGCTGATGCTGGCGGCGATCTCGGCCGCCGTGTATGTCGCCCTCTGACGACGACGGCCACGCCATCTCCTACAAGGTGCTCGAGCGGGGCACCCCCGTGCATGCCTGCGACGGCAGTGCCGTCGGCACCGTGCGCGAGGTGCTCGAGAACGTCGCCGAGCACATCTTCGACGGCCTCGTGATCGACACGCCGGGCGGCCAGCGCTTCGTCGACGCGCCCGAGATCGCCCGCATCGCCGAGCGTCGCGTGACGCTGACGCTCGACGCCGACGGCGCCGCTGGCCTGCCCGAACGCGACGTCGCGGGCGGCCCGACGTTCCGCGCGAACGCCCGCGGAGGGCGCGTCAGTCGCCTGTTCGGAGGCGGCTGGAAGCGCGATCGCTAGCGCGTCACGAAGAATTCACACGACCCCACGCCTGGAATCGGTCGCGCACAGGGCATAATCGGTGCACGTGAGTACCCCGAAAGACATCGAGCAGCCCAGCAGCGAGACCTCCCCGGAGACCAATGGCTCCGTCGTGGGCAGTGGCGCGGAGACGCTGAGCGTCACCGACAACCGCACCGGCCGCACGTACGAGATCCCGATCACCGACGGCACCGTGCGCGCGCTGGACTTCCGCGCGATCCGCGTGTCGGAGGACGACTTCGGCCTGATGACGTACGACCCGGCGTTCATGAACACGGCCGCCTGCCGGTCGTCGGTCACGTACCTCGACGGCACCAACGGGGTGCTCGAGTACCGTGGCTATCCGATCGAGCAGCTGGCTGAGCACTCGTCCTATCTCGAGGTCGCGTACCTGCTGATCTACGGCGAGCTGCCGACCGCGTCGCAGCTCGAGGCGTGGCAGTTCGAGATCACGACGCACACGTTCGTGCACGAGAACATCAAGGAGTTCCTCGGGGGCTTTCGCCACGACGCGCACCCGATGGGCATGCTGCTCGGCGCGATCGGCGCGCTGTCGACGTTCTATCCGGACGCCAACGACATCGACGACCCGCACAACCGCGACGTCCAGACGGTCCGCCTGATCTCGAAGATGCCGACGCTCGCCGCCTTCGCCTACCGCCACGCGCAGGGCCAGCCCTACGTCTATCCCGACAACGACCTCGCGTACTCCGGCAACTTCCTGAACATGATGTACAAGATGACCGAGCTGAAGTACGAGCCCGATCCGCGGATCGAGCGTGCGCTCGACGTCCTCTTCATCCTGCACGCCGACCACGAGCAGAACTGCTCGACGAGCGCGGTGCGCTCGGTCGGATCCGCGAAGCCCGATCCGTACTCCGCGATCGCCGCCGGCGTCGGCGCGCTGTACGGACCGCTGCACGGCGGCGCCAACGAGGCCGTCCTACGGATGCTCGAGAAGATCAAGACGCGCGACAACATCCCCGACTTCGTCAAGGGCGTGAAGAACGGCGAGCAGCGCCTGATGGGCTTCGGGCACCGCGTCTACAAGAACTACGACCCGCGCGCGCGGATCATCAAGAAGGCGGCCGACGACGTCTTCGAGGTCGTCGGGCGCAACCCGCTGCTGGACATCGCGATCGAGCTCGAACAGATCGCGCTCGAGGACGACTACTTCATCAAGCGCAAGCTCTACCCGAACGTCGACTTCTACTCCGGCTTGATCTACCAGGCGCTCGGGCTGCCGTCCGCGATGTTCCCGGTGATGTTCGCGATCGGGCGCACGAGCGGGTGGATCGCGCAATGGCGCGAGATGGTCGAGGACTCCGAGCAGAAGATCTCGCGCCCGCGCCAGATCTACGTCGGCGAGCGCGGCCGCGACTACGTGCCGATCGACCAGCGCTGAGCGACACGGCGGGGAGCGGTGATGGCTTCGCGCGCGAGGCTCGGCCGCCGTGAGCGCCGGCCGACCCCGGCTACGATCGCGCCGTGTCCTACACCGTCACGATCCGCGTCGGGTCCGAGGTCACGCGCCGCCGCGTGCCGTCGCTCGACGATGCGATCGACGTGCTCGAGCTCGAGCTGCGCTCGCTCGGGCGCTCGGCCGAGCGCGCGCCAGCGCGCGCCTTCGCGCGCGAGATCGCGCCGGTCGCGCAGGTTTCCGCGCGCGGCGAGCTCAGCGGGCCCGGGCGCCTGCGCCCGACCGTGCGCGCCGGCGTCGACGTCCGTGGCGACGGCTCGTTCGAGGCCTACCGCGGGAAGGTCCGGCGCGACGTGATCGCGCAGCAGCGCCGGGAGTCGGCGTTCGACGCGCTGCGGCGGGTGCTGGGCGCGGCGGATGCGTGACGAGGCGCCGGCTGCGGGGCTCGGCGGGTGGTGACGAGACGCCGGCTCCGGGTATCCGCGCGGGCGTGACGATGGCGCAGCTGGCCTCCTCGACGAGCACGGGCGTCGGCCTGGCGCTGGGCGGGATCGCGGCCGTGCTCGTGATCTCGGCGGTCTTCTACGTCATCGGCCGCGGCGAGGATCGCGACCGCGCCGCCGCGCAACGCGCGCCGGAGGCGGGCGCCGACGTGGTCGAGGCGGGCGCAGCCGACGTGGGCGAGGCAGACGACGTGGGCGACGTGGCTGAGGTGGCCGACGTGGCCGAGGCTTGCGGGACGTCGTCGCGGGCGCCCGGGTCGCGCCTGCCCACGCCGTCGCGGCGCCGGCGCCGGCGCTGACGCGCGCTCGGCGTTGACGCGCGTGTGGCGTTGACGCGTGCGCCCTGGCGCTGACGCGCCGGTGGCGCTGACGCTGCGCCGCCGCGATCCTGTCGGTCATGACGCTCGCGGTCGCTCCGGCGGCTGCAGCGACCGTGCCCGCCCCTTCGACGTCGGGCAGCCAGGCCGCTGTGGGCCCGCTGACGTGGTCGGACGAGTTCGACGGCGCCGGCCTCGAGGTGACGCGGTGGAGCTACCCGGGCCGCCGGGCCGCGCGCGGACGGCGTCCTCACACCCGACGCGCGGTATCGGTCGGCGGCGGGGCGTTGACGATCAAGACCTACAGCGAGGACGGCAAGGCTACTCGGGCATGATCAGCACGCAGAAGCGCGGCACCGAGGGCTGCGAGCAGGCCGCGGGGTCACCCCAGGCAGCCGTCACCGCATCGACGAAGCACCGGCGCTCGCCTCGTCGGCACAGAGGGCGAACAGCTCTTCGAACTGATCGATGTCGATCACGACGGCGTCGCCCGCCGCTGCGAGCGCGGCGCGATCGGTGAGCAGGTCGTCGGCGAGAGCGCCGGCGTCGCCGCCGGTCGCGGCAGCGACGGCGCTCGCGAGCCCTCGTACTCGACGATCCCGCTGTGCGCGCGGTGCAGCTCCTCCCCGAGGCGCCGGACGGTCAGGCCCGCGTGCTCGCGCAGCCGGCGCAGCTCTGCTCCGAAGCGCGCCTGCGGCGTCTCGCCCTGCGTCTGCGCGTTGTGCGGTTCGTCGATCGGCGTGGTTGTCATGCACCGATCGGCCGCAGCCGCGGCGCCAGCGAGCGGCAGCCTGCGCCGGTACGATCGACGGCATATGCTCTCGCGTGGTTGCGTCCTCGTCGGGCTCGGGTTCGTGTTGCTCGTCAGCGGCTGCGGAGGTGGCGACAAGGACGAGTCCGCAGGCACCACGACGAGCCCGGTCAGCCACGAGCGCCGCGACGCCACCACCCCGAAGTCGCTCGCGCCGCTGCTCGTCTCGGCGGTCGAGCCGGCGGTGCCGTTTCGGGGCTCCGACGGCACGTACCTCGTCTCCTACGAGCTGCGCCTGCACAACGCGACGCCGCTGACGCTCGCACCGGCCCGCGTCAGCGTCTCGGGCCCGGACGGCCACGCGATCGAGAAGCTCGACCGCCGGCAGCTGATCGCCGCGCTCGCGCTGCCGGGGGCGCGCTCGGGCGTGCGCGAGCTGCACGAGGGACAGCTCGCGACGCTGTATCTCACGCTGCGCTTCGTCAAGCGCTCGGCGATCCCCGACCGGCTCGTGCACCGCATCAGCGTCAGGGCGCCGCAACTGCCCGGCGGGCGGGCGGTCAGCTCGCCGGCGACCGTGCGCGTCCTGAAGGCGTTCGACGTCCCCGTGCTCGGCCCGCCGCTGGAGCCCGGGCGCGGCTACGTCGCCGCCGACAGCTGCTGCTCGTCGGTGCGCCATCGCCGCGGGCTGCTGGCGATCGGCGACCGCCAGTGGCTCGCGCAGCGCTTCGCCGTCGATTGGGAGCAGGTCGACGCCACGCGGCGCTTCGTCAGGCGCGGCGGCGACCCGGCGAAGCCGTCGGACTACGCGATCTACGGCGCGCGGGCGATCGCCGCCGCCGACGCGACGATCGTCCACGTCGTCGACGGCCTGCGCGCGCAGCGGCCGGGCGCGCTGCCGCAGGGCATCGGGCTGCGCGAGGCCGACGGCAACAGCGTCGTCGCGAGGCTCGACGACGGCCTCTACATGCTCTACGCGCACCTGCAGGCCGGGTCGCTGAAGGTCGAGGAGGGCGACAGGGTCAAGCGCGGAGACCTGCTGGGCCTGGTCGGCAACAGCGGCAACTCGAGCGCGCCGCACCTGCACTTCCACGTCATGGACGGGCCGTCGCCGCTGACCTCCGAGGGCGTCCCCTACGAGATCGACGCGTTCGCCACCCGCGGCCGGCTGCGCTCGACCGCGGTCTTGGACAAGTACGAGAACACGACGCGGCCGTTCGACGTCGTCCCGTTCGCGGGCGACGATCGCAACCGCGAGCAGCTGCCGCTCGACCTCACGGTCGTGGACTTCAAGTAGGCCCGACGCCGAGGAGCCGCCCCGACGCAAGCGGCTTCCGACACGGCGCGCGGCGCCGACCGGTCGCGCGGGCGCGTGGCACCTGTTCCCCGGACAGCGGGAGGATTCGCCACACGCCCCGTCGCCGGCACGGGCGCGTGTGCTCACGATGCGCTACCCCGCCGACTCGAGCATCGCGCCGTACGGCCCGCGGCCGCACAGCACGGCCGCGCCGCAGCGCGCGCCGACGTCGATCGCCTCGCGCAGCATCATCCCCGCGCCGAGCCCGTACGCGAGGCCCGCGGCGAACGAGTCGCCGCAGCCGTAGGCGTCGACGGGCGGCCCCGGCAGCGGCGTCGCGCGCCAGCTGCCGCCGCGCTCGCCCGCCACGAGCCACGGCACGGGCGGCGGCCGCGTGCCCACCGCGTCGTCGCTGACCTCCCACGTGCCGCCGTCGCCGCCGCGCGTGCGCACGACGACCAGCGGCGGCGGATCGAGCGTCCCCGGCACGTACGCCTCGCCCGGATCGCTCGCGCTGCCGACGAGCACGTCGAGGCGCACGCCCGAGCCGGCGAGCGCGTCCATCGCCCGCGGCGTCGCGACGAGCACGCGCGCCGCGCGCGACGCGCGCACCGCGCCGGCGTCGCCGCCGGTGAGGTAGATCGCGTCGAGCTCGCCGAGCGCCTCCCACGGCAGCGGGTCGGCGGCGTGCGGGACGATCCGCTCGCCGAGCACGGTGATCGTGCGCTCGGCGTCGTCGTCGAGGAACGTGAACGTCCGCCGCTGCGGGCCCGAGCGCGAGCCCGCGTGGACGCTGACGCCGTGGCGCTCGCGCAGCTCGGCCTCGGCCATCTGCGCGTCGACCCCCTCGCCGAGCGCGGTCAGGAACAACGCCTCGCCCGCCAGCCGACGCAGCTGCACGGCCGCAACGGCGCCGCCGCCGCCGGGCCCGGCGAACGTCTCGCGCGCGTGGATGATCTCGCCGGCTCGCGGCACGTGCGAGACGCGCGCGTACTGCACCCACTCGACGTGCCCGACGACGCCGGCGCGGATCCGCGCCGAGGCCGGCGCCGTCACGGCAGCACCCCGCCGGGCCCCGCCTCGCGCACCTGCGGGTAGTACTGCTCGAGGTTGCCGAACGGGATCGGCCCGTTGACCCGGCACGCGGGCGTGCTCGTCGGACCCTTCTCGCCGCCGTTGCGACAGTCGAAGCTGCGCAGGACGTTCGTGTCGGGGTCCGCGCGCGAGCTCGGCGACAGGTAGGCGTTGCCGCGGTTGTCGGCGCTGCGCTTCAGCGCCGGCAGCGACTGCTGGCCGAGGACGATGACCTGCGGCAGGACGTGGCCGTTGCTCTTGCTGTTGGCGACCGTCGAGCGGATGCCGCCGGTCGCCGTGCCGGGCGTCGTGAAGAAGTCGCCGAGCTTGGCCTGGTTGAGCTCGACGAAGCGCAGCAGCGGGTTGGCCTGGCGCAGGAACGTCCCCGTCGACGCGAGCGCCGGGTCGAGGCCGCGCAGCGTCCGCGACAGCGCCGGCAGGCCCTCGTCGCCGGCGTCGATCAGCGGGTCGACGTTGTCGAACAGGTTCTTTAGGTCCGGCGCGAGGCCGTGCAGCGACGCGAGCGTCGGCTGCAGGTCGTCGAGCACCGGGTCGAGGTCGACGAGCAGCGGGTCGGTGTCGCGCGAGAACGTGCGCAGCCGCGCGAGCGTCGTCTTCGTCTCGTCGAGGAAGGTCGGCAGGATGCGGATCGAGTCCGCCAGCGCCTCGCGGCGCTTGGCGAGCTCGCCGAACAGCTCGGAGTTGCGCCGCACGAGCGTCGACAGCGCGGCCTCGTCGCGCGTCACGTCCTCGAACGTGCGCCCGGCGTTGTGGACGAGGTTGCGCAGCGCGCCGCGGCGCGTGTCGAGCACATCGACGACGCTCTGCGCGTTCTCCGTCAGCACCGGCAGGTTGCCGAGCGCGTCGTTGAGGTCGTGCCCGCGCCCGGCGCCGGCCTGCGCGAAGCTCGCCTGCCACTCGCGAAACGCCGTCCGCGTCGGCTTGTCGAAGATCCGCAGCAGCTCGTCGAACTCGACGGCCTGCGACACGCGGCCGTTGTCCAGGCGCTCGCCCTCCTTCAGCGGCCGCGCGCCCCGGCTGCCGCTCGTCAGCTCGACGTACGTCTCGCCGAGCAGCGTCTTCTGGCGCAGGATCGCGCGCGCGTCCGAGCGCAGCGGCGCGTACCGGCTGCGCAGCTCGATCGTCGCGAGCGTCTTGTTGCCCCCCGGCGCGAGCTCCTTCTTGACGACCTTGCCGATCGAGACGCCGGCGGTCCGCACGTCGGCGAGGTCGGCGAGCGTCGCCGCGTCGCTGAACGCGACCTGCACGCGATAGCCCTGCGGCTTGAGCGGGATCGGGCCGCCGAACGCCAGCCAGAAGTACAGCAGCAGGCCGAAGCACGACAGCGAGAAGGCGGCGATGACGAGGATGCGGCCGCGGGTCGGGGCGGTCGTGTTCATCCGCTCCCCTTGGCCTTGATGCCGAGCGCCGTCGCCAGCGACTTCGTGACGTCGAGCGACGTCGTCGTCGGGTTCTTGCAGACGGTCGCCAGCAGCGGCGACAGCCCGAGCGCGAACTCCAGCTGCGGTGTGTCGTCGACGAGGCTCGTGAGCGTCGCGCACGTGCCGGTCAAAAAGATCGGGCGCATCGGGCCGTTCGCGTCGTCGATGCTCTGGAGGTTCGCGGTCTGGTGCGACAGCCACGCCAGCCAGAACAGGTAGCCCTCCTCGCGCCCGGAGACCTCGGGGTTCTCGCGGCCGCGCGGGTTGTGGGCGAGCATGTTCGCGAAGTCGTCGAGGACCTTCCCGCTGCGCCGCAGCTCGGGGAACGCTCGCGCGAGCCCGCGCGCCGCCGGCGCGAGATCGCGCGCCAGCGGCGACGCCTTGCGCACGAACGGGCGGATCCTCGTGCGCACGATCGGCGTCGCCTCGCGCGCGAACGGCGCGACGGCGGCGTTGACCGTCTCGAGCTCGCGCACCGCCGGCAGCAGCGCGCGCGTCGTCGGGCCGAGCTCGTCGGCGAACGGCTTGACCGCGCGCAGCGTCGTCGTCGCCTGCGTCAGCGCCGGCGCGAGCTCGCCGGTCGCGTCGCGCAGGCCGGCGTCCTCGGAGGCGAACGCGTGCAGCGTCGTCGAGGCCGTGCCGACGAGCCGCGTCAGCTCGCGCGGCTTGCGCGCGAGCTCGCCGTTGACCTGCGCCAGCGACGTCACGAGCCGCCGCAGCGCGACGCGCTCGCGCGAGACGGCGTGGTTGACGCGCGACAGGTCGCGCACCGTCGGGCCGAAGCGCTCGAAGATCCGCGCGAGGTCGTTGCCGCGCCCGTGCAGGCCCTCGCCGGCGCCGTTGGCCAGCAGCGTCACGTAGTCGCGCGTGCGGGCGTCGAGCTCGGACAGGATCTCGTCGAGGTCGACGTCCGACAGCGACGCCGACGCGGGGATCGTGAAGCCCTCGTGCACCGGCGGCCCGTCCCTGCCGGGGAAGATCTGCACGTACATGTCCTTCAGCCCCGTGCGCGGGCGCAGCTGCGCGCGCGCGTCGCGGTGGATGAGGTCGGCGTAGCGCGGCTCGACATCGAGGCCGACGAGCGCGTGGTCGCCGCGCAGGCTGACCCGCGCGATGTCGCCGATGCGCACGCCGGCGACCTGCGCCGTTTGGCCCTGGCCCGGCGTCACGGCCTGCGCGTTGTCGATCTCGACGTTGATGCGAAACGGCTTCGGCTCGACGAGCGGGAAGCGCAGCCGCTGCTCGTCGAGCACGTACGTGCCGACGAGCACGGCGAGGACGATCAGCACGAGGATCGCGCCGAACGGGCCGAGGTTCTTGCGGATCACGCGCCTCATCGGCGCCCGATCCGCTTGAGCGTCGCCTCGAGCTGCGCGCTCAGGCCGTTGCGGCCCGCGAGCGCGCGCAGGTCCGCGAGCGTCGCGGGGCGCGTGGCGACGCGCGTGTCCGATCCCGCGTGGCGAAGCTGGCGGCGCAGGATCGCCGCGGCGCTCGCGGCGGCCCGGTTGCCGCGCGCGATCGCCGCCGCGCCGCCGCTGGGGATACCGCGCGGCGGGCCCCGCGGGATCGAGCGCAGGTCGGGCTGCTGCTGGGTCTCGCAGGGGACGTCGGGGCGCAGCGGCGGGCGCTCGCGCACGGGCGGCGGGTTGTTGCCGACGATCGGCTCGATCGCCGATCCGAAGATCCCGTTGCCGAGGTTCAGCGTCTCGGCGCCGCCGCTGGCCTGGACCTTGAAGAACGGCCCGTTGGCGTCGAACGAGCGGCTCTCGCCGGCGAGGTTGGGCAGGAACTTCGGGAACTCCTGGTAGATCGGCCCGTGCGTCGGGAACGCCGCGTCGACGAGCTTGTCGTTGCCGAACGGCACGAGCACCTCGTTCGCGCAGCTCGCCAGCAGGCGCAGCTGCTCGAGCACGCCCGGCGCCTGCGTCGCGACGCTCGCGAGCGGCGGCGTCGCGCTGCGCAGCCGCCGCGCGAGGCCGCGCAGCTCGTCCTCGCGCACGAGCCCCCGCAGCTGCGTGACGAGCGGCAGCGTGGCGTCGACCGTCGGCGCGAGCGAGCGGACGCCCGGCCGCGCGCCGCGCGCGAAGCGGCGCACGTCGGGGAACGCGGCCTCGAGCGCGTCGAGCGCCGGCGAGGCCGCGCGCAGCGTGCGCGGCAGCTCGCCGACGGCCGTGCGCAGCGCGCTCTCGCGGTCGGCGAGCGCGGCGGCGGTCGCGTCGAAGTCCGCGACGAGCGCGCGCAGCTTCGCCGGCTGCGCGTCGAGCGCGCCGGACACGACGCCCTGGTCGCGGATCCAGTCGCCGAGGTCGCCGGGGCGCTTGCCGAGCAGCGCCTGCGAGACGATCGCCGAGAACTTGTAGGCCGCCGGCTGGAAGCGCAGCGACTCGGCGAAGGCGCGCGCGCCGCCGGCGTCCTGCGCCGTGCCGACCTCGCGGAAGACGGTGCGCAGGTCGTTGCGGGTGTCGCTCTTCAGCGCGCGCAGCACCTGGTCGAACTGGACCGGCGTGGCGGTGCGCGTCGCCGGGATCGTCGCGCCCTCGTCGAGCTCCGCGGCGCGGGCGCTGCCGGGCGAGAGGTCGACGAAGAAGTTGCCCTCGAGGAAGATCCGCGGGCGGATGCGTGCGCGCGCGTCGGCGTTCACGGGCCGGCCCGCGTCACGGATCGCGAGCGTCACGGTCGCCGACTGCGCGCCGGGGCGCGTGTGCTCGACGTGCGTCACCTCGCCGACCTCGACGCCGGCGATCCGCACCGGCGAGTGCGCCTTGATGCCGGCCGTGTCGCGGAACGCGGCCTTGATCTCGTAGGGCTCGTTGACGAACGGGAGGTCCTTGGCGAACGACAGGTACGTCGCGATCAGCGCGAGCACGAGCAGCGTGGCGCCGACGGCGAACGCGCTCGGGCCGCGGTCGCGGTCGCGTCTCATGGCAGCACCGGGGGAGCGATCCCGGTCGGCTCGGAGGAGAACGACTCGCCGGCGGGCACGCGCGCGCGGCCCTTGTAGGTCGGGCCCTGGTTGCCGGGCGTGCGGTGGTTCGTGTTGACGCTGTCGTTGTCGAGGTAGCCACGCTGGCCGCCTTCGCAGTCGGCCTCGCCGTGCTCGTCGACGTAGTGCTGGTAGTCGGCCTCGTGCAGCGCGACCGCGTCGCCGAGCAGCGCCTTCTGGACGGGATCGATCGGGCCGCCGGCTGCCGGCCGCGGCGCGCCGATCGCGCCGATCGAGTTCTCCTGCAGCAGCGGCGCCGTCTTGACCTGGATGCGCTGGACGGTGCCGGTCGCGTCCTCCTCGGCGAAGTGGTCGGCGAGCGCCGTCCACGAGTAGGTGAAGTAGTTGCAGACGGTGATGTTCGGGCCGATGTAGCGCAGCGTCGGGTTGAGCGTGCGCAGCGTGTCGGCGAGGCCGGCGAGCGCCGGGTCGGTCGTCGGCGAGCGCGCGAGGTCGCGCAGCGCGCGCAGCGTGCCGTCGAGCTCGTCGGTGAACTGCGGCGTGCGGCGCAGCACGCGCGTGCCCGAGGCGAGTGCGCGGTTGATCGACGGCAGGCTCGTGCGCAGCTCGCGCGCGGTGCCCCGGACCTCGCCGGACAGACCGGCGAGATGGGCGAGCAGCGGACGCGTCGCGGGCAGCGAGCGGATGCCCTCGTCGAGCGTCGCCGGCGAGCGCGCGATCGTGTCCTTCAGCGCCGTCGGGTCGCGCGACAGCGCCTCGAACGTGTCGGCCATCGAGCTGAAGCCCGCGGTGAGCACGTCGGACTGCGGCGCGAGCACGCGCGTCAGGTCGCCGGTCTCCTGGACGAGGCGCGTCAGCCGCGTGCCGCCGTCCGACAGCGTGCGCATGACGGGCGGCAGATCGCCGAACAGCTCCGGCAGCGAGGCGAGCGAGCGGTTGACCTCGTTGCCGCGGCCGGCGAGCGCCGTGCCGAGGACGTCGAGGTTGCGCTCGACGTTCTTGCGCGTCGGCTCGTCGAAGATCGAGAAGAAGTCGTCGAGCTCCGGGCCGACGGCGCCGGCATCGGCGGTGATCGTCGCGCCGTCGGCCAGCGCGCGGCCCGAGCGACCGCGGACGAGCTCGACGTACTTCAGCCCGAGCGTCGAGCGCGGGCGGATCTTGATCGTCGAGTCGTCGGGGACCGGCGCCGCCGAGGAGTCCAGCGACAGCGTCAGCTGCGCGCCGTCGCCGCCGGGGACGGGCGCGATCCTCGTCACCTGGCCGATCCGGAAGCCGCCCTCGCGAACCTCGTTGCCGGCGACGAGGCGCGCGGCGTTCGGCACGTCGACCTCGAGCTGCGTGACGGGCACGAACGGCAGACCGCGGTTGGCGCGGTAGGCCAGCAGGACCGCCGCCACGACGATCAGCACCGTCAGCGCCCCGATGAAGATCGGGTCGGCGAGGACCGAGCGTGAGCGCGAGGTCCTCATGGCCCGAGCAGGTAGTCGAGCAGGCTGCGGTCGCTCGCCTGCGAGCGCTGCTTGCCGCCCTTGGCGCCCGGCAGCTTCCCGGTGACGCCGGGCAGCAGGTCGTCGAGCAGCTTGCGCGGGTCGGGCAGCAGCGGCGCCGGGGGAGGCGGCGGTGGCGCCGGCGCGGGGGCGGTCGCGCCGGGCGCCGCGGGCGCCGGCGCTTCGGCGGCGGGCGGCGCGCCGCCGGGCCGGCCCGTGGAGCCGGGGCCGGAGGCCGTCGAGCCCTCGCCGCGCGCGAGCGCGCCGGTCGTGATGCCCGGCTGGTTGGGGCCGAGCCACTGGTTGCAGTCCTTCGTGCGCTGCGGATGTTCGCGCGCGCTCGTCGCGTCGGTGTACTGCGAGCACTGGTTGACGAGCAGGCTGAGCTTCAGGATGTAGCTCTTGGAGTCGAAGATGTTCAGCGCCTGGGACTGCGTGAAGAACGACTGCAGCAGCGCCTCGAGGCCGGTGAAGCCCTTGCCCGTCGGGCTCAGGCGGTTGGGCTCGGTGGCGCGGTCGCGGTCGTTGACGTCCTCCAGCGCGAAGCGCAGGTTGCGCAGCGGCTCGGTGCCGAGCGTGCCGAGGTCGCGCAGGCGCCGGACCGTCGAGCGCGCGTCGCGCACCGCGACGATGCCGGTCTGCGAGACGTCGCCGAGGCCGCGCACCGCCGGGCGCGCGGACTCCGCGAACGGCCCGAGCCGGCGCAGCAGCGTCGTGAGGCCGGGCGCGGCGCGGCGCAGGTCGGCGAGCGCCGGCGTCTGCTGCGCGGCGGCCGTGCCGAGGTCGCGCAGCGCCGGGCGCAGCTCGCGCAGGAACGCCGGCAGCCGGTGGACCGTCGACGCGAGCTCGGCCCTGCGCTGCGCGGAGGCCGTCGTCGTGTCGCCCGCCTCGGCGACGAAGCGCGCGACGTCGCGGCGGTTGCCGGCGAGCCCGGCGAGCACGCGGTCGGCATCGTGCGTGAGCTGCTGCAGGGTGCGGCGGTTGGCCGCGAGGATCTCGAGCACCCTGTCGGTCTCGCGCAGCGCCGGGACGCCGCGGCGGATCGTCGTCTGCAGGTCCTCGCCGCGCGCCGCGAGGCCCATGCCGAGCTCCGACAGGATCAGCCCGAAGCGCTCGCGCGCGGGGCGGCGCAGGATGTCGAGCACGAGGTCGGGCGGGATCGTGCCGGCGGTCTGGTTGACGGGGATCGTGTGCGGCGCGGGCGCGGCCGCGTGGCCGGGCTCGCAGTCGAGGTAGTACTCGCCGATCAGCGACTGCGGCTTGACCTCGCAGAAGACGTCCTTGCGAAAGCCCGCGAAGTCCGGCCGTGAGATCGCGATGCCGGCCAGCGCGCGCGCGGTCGAACGCTGCACGTCGAGCGTCTTCACGCGGCCGACGGGGACGCCGGCCGCGCGCACGTCCGAGCCCTCGGTCAGTCCGAAGGCGTTGTCGAGCACGACGGTGTAGCGGTGCTCGTCGCCGGCGCCGGCGCTCGTGACCGCGACGCCCGCGCCCGCTCCCACAGCGAGCAGGAGCGCGAGGACGACCCAACGGCGCCACGTTCGAGGTGGACCGGTCATGGCCCGATCGGCACCTGGCTGCGGTCGCAGTTGAAGTCCTGCGGGACGTACGGGTTCGAGCCGTCGGGCGCGGTGCGCTCGAGCGAGCCGGGGCAGCGGTTGTTGCGGCCGGTCTTGACGCCCGCGGCCAGCAGCGCGGCGCGCAGCTCGGCCGGCACCGGCAACAGGCCGAGCGCCGGGTCCAGCACGAAGCCCGTCAGCCCGAGCCCGGCGCGCGAGTAGTTGCCGAGCGCGTCGTAGGCGCCGGTCGACGAGAAGTCGTCGAACCAGCCGGCGAGCTCCGGCGCGTAGGCGCGCTGGTATGCGAGCTGCGGCGCGCCGTCGGCGAGCGCCTTCGCCGTCGCGGGCAGCGCCCCCGGGCGCTGCTTGCCGTTGCGCTCGGCGCTCTGGTTGGCGATCGCGTCGATTGCCGGCTGGCGGCGCAGCAGCTCGACGAGGTCGTCGTCGGCGCCCGGACGGCGCACCGTCGCCGACAGGTCGCGCACGGCCGGGCGCGCGTCGCGCGCGAACGGGCGCAGCTGCGCGAGCAGCGGGCGCAGCTTGTCGTGCACCACGGGCTTGGCGTCGTCGACGAGCGGCGTGAGGTCGTCGAGCGAGGCGCGCAGGTCGACGAACGTCGAGTTGGACCTGCGCAGGACCTTCGGCAGCAGCCCGATCGCCTGCCCGAGGCTGTCGCCGTTGGATGTCAGCGCCGACGTCGTCGTCGCGAGGTTGCGCACGAGGCCCGACAGCGCGTCGTCGCGCGCCGACACGTCGGTGACGAGCTTCGCGGTCTCGTCGACGAAGCGCTGGAAGTCGGGCGTGTCGCGGTTGAGCTCGGCGAAGAGGCGGCTGGACGAGGACAGCGCCGGGTTCAGGTAGCGCAGCGCCGCGTTGGCCTCGTCCTCGCGGCCGGCCTGGAAGTCGCGCAGGAAGCGCACGGACTTCGACACGCCGGCGCGCGTCCGAGGATCGAACGTGTCGAAGATCTGGTCGAGGTCGACCGCCGCCTCTGTCCTGTCGGTCCCGAGGCGCCCGCCGTCGGGGATGTCGGCGCCGTCGGCTCCGCCGAGCTGCAGGTCGACGTAGCGGTTGGCGACGCCCGACAGCGAGGAGACGCGGATGATCGCGCGCGTCCCGCGACGCAGCGGCGCGTAGCCGTCGGCGTCGATCGAGAGCGTCAGCTCGGCCTGGCCGTCGTCGGTCAGCCGGACGTCGTCGACCTTGCCGACGGGCTCGCCGCTGACCTTGACCTCGTTGCCCTTGACGATCTGGCTCGCCGAGACGAAGCGCGCGCGGACCGTGTAGGAGCTGCCGCCGACGAGCGCGAGCGCGACCGCGGCGACCACCACGACCCCTCCCAGGATCAGCCATCTGCCCCTCGACCGCACTAGAGCACCAATGTAGACCCCTGCGAGCGCAGCCAGCGCCGATATGTCTGGTATTCGGGGCAGTGGCGGTGCACGAGCGCCCAGAAGCGCGGCGAGTGGTCCATGACGCGCAGGTGACAGGCCTCGTGCCAGACGACGTAGTCGAGCACCGGCTCGGGCGCGAGCAGCAGGCGCCAGTTGAAGCTCATCGCCCCGGTCGACGAGCACGAGCCCCAGCGCGTGCGCTGGTTGCGGATCGTGAGCTTCACGTAGCGGGCGTCAAGCGCGGCCACGGCCCCGTCCAGGCGCGGCGCGATCTCACGGTGCGCGGCACGCCGGTACCAGCGCTCGATCGCCGCCGGCGCCCGGTCGTCGTCGGGGACCAGCAGCACGTCGCCGCGCCGGTGTACGCGCGTGCGCCCGGGCTCCGGACGCAGCGC
>JAWVGK010000048.1:0-7299 GCA_033855155.1 Solirubrobacteraceae bacterium
TGGACGCAGGCCGACGCCACGGGCGCGGTCGTCGAGGAGCTGCGGCGCGCGTCCGCCGGCTGGGCCGACGTCATCCGCACGCCGTTCGAGACGCAGGGCGCGGACGTGCGCGAGCTGTAGCCGGCCCTCTTCAGGCGCGGATGCGCACCTGCGCACCGAGCGTCACGTGGCGCAGCAGCCAGCGCATGTCGGCGTCGGCCGCGCGCATGCAGCCGTTGCTGGCGGGCGTGCCGATCGAGCCGGTCGCGCCCGTGCCGTGGATCGCAATGCGATCGCCGCCGGTCCAGCCCTGCGGGATGTCGCGCTGGCGCGCGGTGAGGGCGAGCGCGCAGCAGCCGTACTGCGGGTGCGCGTCGTCGATGCGCAGCGCGTCGGTGACGGCGAAGCGGCCCGTCGGCGTCGCCGTGCCGGGCTTGCCGATAGCGATGCGCACGCGGCGCACGACGCGGCCCTCGCGGCGCACGAGCAGCCGCCGCGCCGACAGGTCGACGTCGAGGCGGTAGGGCTCGTGCAGCAGCTCGACGGCCTCCGCCGGGATCCAGGCCGCGCGCGAGTTCGCGACGTGGTCCGACAGCACGCCGACCCAGCGCCCGCGGCGCCCGACGACCGCGAGCACGCGCTCGGAGTTATAGCCGGTGAGCGTGCCGACGGCCCGCACGACGCGCCCGCCGGGACGCTCGCGCAGCTGCACGCGGCGCAGCACGCGCGCGCCGAGCGGACCGTGCGGCGGCCGCGGGCGCTCCGCGGGCAGCCGCGGGTGCGCCACGGGGCGGGGTTGGGCGGGCGTGGTGAGCTGCGACGCGCGTTCGCGTGGTGCGTGCTCGTCGCGTGTCAGCAGCACGGCGAGCACGCCGGCCAGCAGGACGACCGCCGACGCGACCGCCACACGTGCGCGCCGGCGGCTCAAGTCCCTACGAGGCGAGCGCCGCGAGGCGCGCCCGCGCATCGGGCATCTTCAGGCGCCCCAGTACCTCGTCGGCGAGCGCGAGGTAGTCGGCGCCGAGGTCGGGACGATGGTCGAGGATCGAGATCGCGAGCTCGGCGGACTCCGCGTACGCGATCGACTGGCGCACGGTCGTGCGGAACAGCTTCTCGCCGATGTGCTCCTTGAGCGTCGCGTAGGAGTCGCGGCTGTGGCGCGTGCGCATGTCGGCGATGTTGAAGACGACGCCGAGCCAGCCGAGGTCCGGGTTCAGCCCGTCGCGGGCGAGCTCGATGACCTCGAGCGCCTGCTCGACCCCCTGCAGCGCGAAGTACTGCGCCTCGGTGGTCAGCAGCGCGTGGTCGGCGGCGACGAGCGCGTTGACGGTCAGCAGGCCGAGCGACGGCGGGCAGTCCAGCAGGATCAGGTCATAGGAGTCCTTCAGCGGCTTGAGCGCGCGCTTGAGCGTCAGCTCGCGGCCCATCTTGCCGGCCAGCATGAGCTCGGCCTCGGCGAGCGACAGGTTCGCCGGCAGGATCCCGTCGCGGACGGCGTCGGGCGCCTTCGCGCGGCCGGCGAGCACGTCGCCGATCGTCGGCGACGCCTCGGGATCGACGTCGAAGTAGTCCGACAGGTTGCCCTGCGGGTCGAGGTCGACGACGAGCACTTCGAGCCCGGCGCGGCGCAGGACGTCGGTCAGCGTGCGGACCGTGGTCGTCTTGCCGGTGCCACCCTTCTGCGAGAGGACTGCGATCGTGGCGCCCAAGGGTTCACACGGGAATCCGTGGCGGGTCTGAGGATCGATCCGTGGATGCCAGGGGCCGCACTCGAGCGCAGGCGGGCGTCAGCCCGTCGAGCATCGCGGGTGGGGCCTGGCGCCGCGGAGCGGTTCTCAGGCACGTCAGGGATTGTCGTGTGCGCCCCAGGGCGCAGATGCTACTCGGCCCGGATGGCGGCGGCGGGCGGCGCGGTCACGGGCGCGCGATCGACGAAGCGCAGGCGGTAGCGTCCGATGATGACCTCGTCGCCGTCGGCGAGCAGCTGCGAGACGACCCGGTCGCCGTTGACGAAGACGCCGTTGAGGCTGCGGTCGTCGAGCACGCGCACGCCCTCGTCCTCGACGAGCAGCACGGCGTGGCGCCGCGAGACGGTGGGGTCCTCGAAGCGCAGCTCGGCCGACAGGCTGCGGCCGATGCGCATCGAGTTGCCGGGCACGCGCACGCTGCGCACGCTGCCGGCGTCGTGGAAGACGAGGTAGCGGCCGGGCTCGGACAGGGCGTCGCTTGCGGCGTCGATCTGCGCGTCGCCGTCAGCGGTGCGCCCGTCGGCCTCGACGCGCTTGAAGCGCCCGGTGGAGCTGAACAGCGAGGCGCGGGTGAAGCTCGCGCCCTCGCAGCCCGGGCACTGGGGCAGGACGTCGGCGGCCGCCATCGTGATCACGTGGCCACAGATCTCGCAGCGAAACGAACCGGTGCCGGCGAGTGTTCCCGTTGTGAGCGACTCCATCCCGACCTCCCTCAACCAACATGTGCAGGGACCCGCCGGCCTCGCCTCGGCTGTGCGAAATATAACAAGCGAGTCAAGTCTGTCCCGGGCGCCCTCGGGCACGGAGCGGGACTGGGCGTCTACAACATGGTCGTCGCTGACATAAACCGTCCCTTAACACAGGTGAAACATGGTGCAGGAGACGCCGATCGGACGGCGAAGACCGGCGCCATGCCGCGCAGCGCCTCGACGATCGACGAGCACGACTTCGAACGCGCCCTGTTGCGCAAGAGCGTCGGCGCGCTCGCCACCGACGCCGACCGCTGCGCCGACTGCGGCCGCTCGCCGCTGATCGGCGAGACGCTGTATCGCTTCGGCGCCGGCGTCACGGTCTGCGAGCTGTGCCGGCCGCTGCGCCGCGGCGAGCCGACCGGCAGCGACCGCGTGCGCAACAGCGAGTACGGCCACGCCGTGCGCGTGCACCGCCTGCTGTCGTAGTGGGCCGGACGCCGCGCGGGTCGGCCGGATAGATTCCTGCGGACGCATGGACCCGGTGACGCTGACGACGACGATCGCCCGCCCTCGCGAGGAGGTCTTCGAGTACCTCGCGGACATCGCCAACCACGCGGAGTTCACCGACCACTGCCTCGTCGACTGGCACCTGACGAGCGAGGAGTCCTACGGCGTCGGCGCCGGCGGGCGCTTTCGCACGACGTCGCGCTTCGACCGCTTCTCCTACGGCGACGTCACGCTCGCCGAGCTGCAGCCGCCGGCGCGGATCGTCGCGACCGGCAGCGGTGGGCGCTTCAACCGCATCCGCACGCGCTCGGAGTGGAAGCTCGAGGCCGACGGCGCGGGGGCCACGCGCGTCGAGTTCACGACCGAGACGACGCCTGCGACGTCGTCCGATCGCATGATGGAGAAGCTCCTGCGCGTGCCCGCGTCGACCGCGCGCTGCCACCGCAAGGCGCTCGACCGGCTGCGCTCGATCCTCGAGTCCGGCGAGCAACGTGGCGCCCACACGTCGGTGTCCGGCGGGGCGCGCAAGCCCGCCAGCGGCTTCAGGCTGTAGATTTCGCGCCGCCTGTGACCCGCTCGCGCCGCGTCTGTGCCGCCCTCGCCGCCCTGCTCGCCTGCGGTGCGCTGTCGGCGTGCGGCAAGCACGAATCCGAGGGCCCGGTGCGCACCGCCGAGACCGAGGGCATCTACCTCGACGTCAGCGACCTGAAGTACCAGGTCCAGGTGTCGCGCCAGCTGAACCCGCGCGACGTCCAGGATCGCGCGTACTTGCTGGGGATCCCGAAGGCCGAGCAGGAGCTCAAGGCCAACGAGGTCTGGTTCGGCGTCTTCCTGCGCGTCCAGAACGAGACCGGCGAGGCGCTGCAGCCGTCGGCCGACATCCGGATCACCGACACCCAGGAGCAGGTCTACAAGCCGCTGGAGCTCGGGCGCGAGAACCTCTACGCGTATCGCGCCAACGATCCGATCCCGCCGCGCGAGACGCTGCCGCTGCTCGACTCGCCGGGCTACGACACGCCGACGCGCGGCGCGCTGCTGCTCTTCAAGCTCACGCTCACCGGCCTCAACAACCGGCCGCTGGAGATGAAGATCGAGGGCCGCAAGGTCCCGCAGCAGACCGGCATCGTGAACCTCGACGTGTAGGACAGCGAGGCGCCGTCCGCGCGGCGCCCGGCCCCGACCAGCGTGGCGCCGTCCGCGCGCCGCCCGGCCCGACCAACGTGGCGCCGTCCGCGCCGCCCGGCCCCGACCAGCGTGGCGCTGCGGCTACCCCGTCGCCTTGAGGCTCGCCGTCAGGACCTGGCGCGCGACCGGCGCCGCGGTGTCGCCGCCGACGCCGTTGGCGATCAGCAGCACGCCGACCGCG
Source organism: Solirubrobacteraceae bacterium (assembly GCA_033855155.1). Lineage (GTDB taxonomy): Bacteria > Actinomycetota > Thermoleophilia > Solirubrobacterales > Solirubrobacteraceae > CADCVQ01. The sequence continues at coordinate 4,293 of JAWVGK010000048.1, forward strand.
ATCCGCGGCCTGCCCGCCGGCGCGAACGCGGCGAACCACGCGTCGGTGTCCGTCGGGTCGTCGGGCTCGGGCGCGGGGCACTCCACCTCGGGCGCCGGCGTGCAGTCGGGCTGCGAGGTGCTCTTCAGCTCGGCGGTGCCGGTCTTGCCGGCCACGCGCACGCCGGGGATCGCCGCCGCCACGCCCGTGCCGACCTGCACGACCGACTCCATGTAGCTGCGCACGATGCGCGCCGTCGCCGCGCGCAGCACGCGCTTGGGCCTCGGTCGCGCGTCGGCGCGCAGCGTCAGCGCCATGCGCCTGCCGCCCGCGGCGATCGTCGCCGCGACCCACGCCATCTGCAGCGCGGTCGCCTGCACGCGGCCCTGGCCGATCGCCGACGAGCCGACGGCGAGCGCGTCGCCGATCTCGTCGGCGCGCGGGATCGTGCTCGTCGCCGCGCCGGGGATCCCGAGGTCCTGGTTGAAGCCGAACGCCTCGGCGGCCTTCACGAGCCGGCCCGGCCCGAGCCGCGCGCCGAGCGGTGCGAAGACCGAGTTGCAGGAGTGCGCGAACGACAGGCGCAGGGTCCCGCCGCACGACTCGCCGTTGGCGTTCTTGACCTCGACGCCCTCCAGCGAGGCCGAGGTCTGCGCGGGGTACGTCGAGTGCTGCGAGGCGAGCCGGTTCTCCAGCGCGCCCGACAGCGTCACCATCTTGAACGTCGACCCAGGAGGCTGCAGGCTCGAGAACGCGGCGCCGGCGAGGCCGAGGATCTCGCCGGTGTGCGGGCGCAGCACCGCGATGCCGCCGGGAAGCGCGCCGAGCGCCTCGACCGCGGCGCGCTGCACCTGCGGGTCGATCGACGACCGCACCGCCGGCGCGGCGCGCGGCGTGCTCTGCGCGAGCACGTGGGCGCCGGCGCGCAGCGTGCCGCCGGGGCGCCCGGCCACGTCCTCCTGGAAGATGCGCTCGAGCCCCGTGAGGCCGACCTGCGCGTCGTCGGGCACGCCGAGCTCGCGCAGGCGCGCGACGCGCTCGGCCGGCGGTGGCCCCAGCTGGCCGGCGATCGCCGTCGCGGCCGCGCCCAGCGGCGAGCCGCGCTCCTCGCCGGCCGCCAGCGGCGTCCCGTCGCGCGCGAGGATGTCAGCGCGCCTCGGCAGGCGCATCGAGCGCTCCAGGCGCTGCCCGCGCTGCACGCCGGGGAACGTGAGGTTCTGCGACCACGCGATCCGCGCGTCGTCGCCGTCGCCGGCGAACGGCAGGCGCAGCGTGACGCGTACCTCGCCGAACGCCCGCGTGGAGACCGTCAGCGGGACGCGGACGATGCCGTGCTCGAGCTTGCGCGGCTCGCCCGCTCGAAACGCCGTCGCGGTCGCGATGCTCGCCGCCTGGCGGTACTCGGCGGCGAACCGCGCCAGCGGCCGCGCGGCGCGCGCCGCCCGCGTCAGCTCCGCGTGCATCGCCGGATAGTCGCCGCGCGTCCAGGCCGCGACGAAGCGCTCGGCGCGCTGCTGCTCGACCGGCGGGCCGCCCGTCAGCACGATCACGAAGACGACGACGAGCGCGATCGCCGAGAACGCCACGACGAAGATCGGCGACGGTCGCCCAAGGGAGCCGCTGTGGCGTGACGAAACGACGACCATGGCGCTTAACTATGGCCGCCTCGCGGACGCCACATGTGCATCATCTGCGCGATGACCACCGTCGACCTCGTCATCATCGGCTTCGCGGCGGTCTTCGGGATCGTCGGCTTCGCCCGCGGCTTCTTCATCGGGGTGCTGTCGCTGCTGGGCTTCGTCGCGGGCGCCTGGCTCGGCACGCGCCTCGGCCCGCACCTGATCCCGAAGGGCAACCAGTCCCCGTACGCGCCGCTGTTCGGCCTCGTCGGCGCGCTGATCGCGGGCACGATCATCTCCGCGGGCGCGGAGGGAATCGCCGGTCGCATGCGCGGCGGCCTGCGGATGACCGGCCTCGGCGCGCTCGACGGCCTGCTCGGGGCGGCGCTCGGGGTCGTGCTCGCGCTCGGCTTCGCGTGGGTCATCGGCGTGATCGTGCTGCAGACGCCCGGCGCCGGCGACCTGCGCCACACCGTCCAGCGCTCGACGATCCTCGACCGCCTCAACGAGGTGCTGCCGCAGGCGACGCTGCTCAAGGCGCTCGCGCGCTTCGACCCGTTCCCGCACGTCGACGGCCCCGAGGTCGACGTCGGCCCGCCGCGCTCGGCGGTCGCGCGCGACCCCGACGTGCAGCGCGCCGGGCGCTCGGTCGTGAAGATCCTCGGCGACGCCTGCGGGCTCGGCGTGTCGGGCTCGGGCTGGGTCGTCGGCGACGGGATCGTCGTGACGAACGCGCACGTCGTCGCCGGGCAGGACGAGACGTTCGTCGTGCCGCGCGACAGCGAGGCGCGCCTCGACGCGCACGCGATCGGCTTCGACTCCAAGAACGACGTCGCCGTGCTGCGGGTGCCGGGCCTGCGCGCGGCGGCGCTGGGCTTCGCGAACCAGGTCCGGGTCTCCGAGCCGGGCGCCGTCGAGGGCTACCCGCTGAGCGGGCCGTTCGCGATCCGCCCAGCGCGCGTCGGACAGACGCGCGTGGTGATCTCCCAGGACGCCTACGGCCGCGGGCCCGTGCGGCGCAGGATCACGGCGTTTCGCGGGCTCGTGCAGCCCGGCAACTCGGGCGGCCCGGTCGTCGACGTCACGGGACGGGTCGCGGGGACGGTCTTCGCGGAGTCCGTCGGGGGTCGCAGGCGCGGCGGCTACGCGGTCTCCAACGCGGTCGTCGAGCGCGTGCTCGCGTCCGCCGGGCGCTCCGTCGACACCGGCCCCTGCGTGCGCTGACCTCCCGCGCGCGGCGCGCGAGGCGTGGTAACAGCGTCGCGCGATGGCGCTACCCTGCCGTCCCCGATGCCCAAGACACTCGTCATCGCCGAGAAGCCGTCCGTCGGCCGCGACCTCGCTCGCGTGCTGCCCGGCCCGTTCGCCAAGCACGAGGGCTACCTCGAGGGGCCCGAGCACGTGCTGAC
>JAWVGK010000049.1:0-14887 GCA_033855155.1 Solirubrobacteraceae bacterium
CGCTTCACACGCGAGAGGTCGCAGGTTCGAAACCCGCCGCGCCCATGACGAGGAAATGGCTGCAAATCGTCCGATCGTGAAGTGTCGCCAGGGAGCACATTTCGGGGTCTTTTATCCGTCCGTAAGAACGCGGCCTCGAGGCGTTCGTCGTCCTCTCCGGTGGCTGCGGCGGCAGGAGGACTCGCAAGCTCGCCGCCAGACCACGCGCCTGGCCGCGCTGCGGACGGCGTAGCGCGACCCGAACGGTTCTTCGCGCTCGCGCTCCCCGCCGCGAAGCGTCGTTCGGCGATACGGCGCCGGGCGCGGGATCTCGCATGTTGACGACGGTGGCACGGCGCTTGCTGAGAGGACGCAACAGCCCCCGTTCGCGCCGACCGCGCTGGAGATCCCCAGGAGACCGACATGAGCGCCTTCGAGTCCTACGACCCCCGCCCACGCTTCGCAGCAATGGCCGAGGGTTCCCCCCTGAGCGAGCAGCAGGAGACCGAGCTTGCCGCGCAAGCGCTGGAGATCTACGCCGAGGAGGAGCTCGAGCAGTTCGTGCGCAACGTGCTCGAGGGCGTGGCCACCGGCGCCGGTGAATCGATCCAGCGGGGTGCCGCCCGCCAGCTCGGCGGCGTCCTCAAGGGCATCGGCGCGGCGACGCTGCCGGCCGGTGGCGCGCTCGTCTCGCTGCTCGCTCCGGCGCCGGGAGAGATCGTGGGCAGCAAGCTCGGCTGGATGATCGACAGGACGCTCGAGCTGGAGCTCGAGGGGGTGGACCGTGAGGATGCCGAGCGCGAACGTGCTCGCCGCTACGTCGGCCTCGCGGCCACCTCCGCTCGGCACGCGGCACTCGCACCGCCGACGGCGCCGCCGCGACTCGTGGCGCAGTCGGCCCTCGCTGATGCGCTCGCAGAGCATGTCCCGGAGCTCTTCGAAGCTGCCGTCACCGGACAGCTCAGTCCCTACCAGGACAAGCCGGATCCGAAGAGCGTCCGCGGCTACGCGCCGTTCACGGCTGCCCAGAAGCACAACATCATCATGTGGAACAAGCTGAAGAACCACGGGGTCATCAGATCCGACGATCCGCTGGATCCCTACCAGGTCCTCGTCGATCCGCCGAAGATGCCGCCGAACGCCTGGGCGATCGACCACATCTGGCCGAGGTCCAAGGGCGGTACGAACAGCTACAAGAACGCGCGCGTGATCTCCTCGCACTACAACATCAAGCTCGGCGCCAAGGAGAGCAAGCTCCCGCCGATGGGATGGCAGGGGCACAAGCAGCCCGTGAAGCCGCGGGCTCGCAGGGCTGCGCCCGCCGCGGCAACGCGCGTCGCGCGCGAGATGTGGTCCCCGCAGCGGTCCGCGTAGCTCAGCGCCCGCCGACCGGGAACTGCTCGGCCTCCCACGGGTCCGCGCCGTCAGGCACCGGCACCGGCACCGGCGCTGGCGACGGCGCCGCCACCGACGCCGACGACCTTGCTATCGCGACCGCCACGCGCCCGCCAGGGCGCCGGCGCGCACGCGACGTCAGCCGCAGGAGGTTGTCGCCGAGCACGAGTCGCGAGCTCGACGGCGACAGCCCGAGCATGCGGATCTTGTGCAGCTCGACGCCGGGATGCAGCCACGGCCCGTCGGATCCGAACAGGACCTTCTCGGGTCCGGCACGCCGCACGGCATCGAGCAGCAGGTCGAAGCGCCGTACGCCGGAGCTGTCGGTGTGGATGTTCGGGTGGCGCTCGAGCGGATCGATCAGCGCGACCTGCGCGCGCCAGTCGTCCGCGAACGAGCCGAGGTGCGGGATGACGAAGTCGACGTCGGGAAACTCCGTCGCGAGCAGCTCGACCATCGAGGTCTCGCCCATGACGTCGTAGAGCACCGGCAGGCGGTAGCGGCGCGCGACCTCGCAGACCTCGCCGGTGATGCGCGCGTCGTGGCGGTGGACCTTGATCCCGCGGAAGCCGTGGCGCTCGACGGCCTCTTCGACGAGCGCGCCGATCCGGCCGCGGTCGCGCGCGGCGTGGACGAAGGCGAACCCCATCCGGCGCCGCGGATCCTCCGCGACGATGCGCGCGACGGCGCGGTTGGCGACGGCGTAGTCGGAGTGAAAGACGGCGAAGAAGACGCTGCCGCCGATCCCGGCGGCGCGCGCGCGGGCGAGATAGGGCCCGAGCTGCGCCGTCGTGTCCCACGGACCGCTCAGACCGTCGCCGGGTCCCGCGTGGCAGTGGCAGTCGATGATCACACGACCGCCTCGTGCCGCGCGACCGCGGCGCCCGCCGCGACGAGCTCGAGGAACCGAGCACAGGCGATCGTCCCGCGCTGCAGCGTCGGCAAGTTGACGCTCTCGTTGGGCGCGTGCATCCCGTCACCCGGCAGCGCGAAGCCCATGAGCACGACGGGGATGCCGAACAGCCGCTGCAGGACGTCGACGATCGCGATCGTTCCGCCCGAGCGCAGGAACACGGGCTCACGCTCGAACGCGTCGCTCAGGGCCCGCTCGGCCGCGCGCATCGCCGGGTGGCCGCGGTCGATCGTCGTCGCGCGCGAGCCCGGGCCGGCGCGCACGACGAGACCGAGCCCGGCCGGAGCGAGGTCCCGCAACCGCGCGCACACGAGCCGGCGCGTCTGGAGCGGATCCTGCTCGGGGACGAGGCGCAGGTTCAGCCGCGCCTGCGCGCGCGCTGGGACCGCGCTCTGCGCGCCCGGTCCCGTGTAGCCGCCGCTCAGCCCGGTCACCGTCAGCGCGGGCCGCAGCGTCGTGCGCTCGTATGCGCTGAAGCCCGCCTCGCCGCCGGGATCGTCCGTGGCACCGGCGCGCAGCAGCTCGGCGTCGGAGGGCGCCTCGCGCGCGAGGCGCGCGCGCTCGTGCGCCCCGACGGGGCGCACGCGGTCATAGAGGCCGGGCACGGCGATCCGGCCGCGCGCGTCGTGCAGCCGGCCGACCAGCGCGCAGAGCGCCTCGAGCGGGTTGGCGACGGCGCCGCCGAACTGGCCGGCGTGCAGCTCCTCGCCGCTGCGCGACAGCTCGACCTCGAAGGACACCGCGCCGCGCGTGCCCTCGATGATCGCCGGCCGGCCCGGGCCGCGCATGCGCGTGTCGGAGATCACCGCGACGTCCGGCGCGAGCCAGCGCCGGTGGGCGCGCAGGAACTCGGGCAGGTGGGGGCTGCCGTGCTCCTCCTCGCCCTCGAAGACGCACACGACGTTCGCCGGCAGGCGCCCGCTGGTCGCAAGGTGGCTCTCGATCGCGGCGACGTGACAGAGCACGGGGCCCTTGTCGTCGCAGGAGCCGCGGCCGACGAGGTCGTCGCCCTGCAACGCGGGTTCGAACGGCCGTGTGCGCCAGGCCTCCAGCGGCTCCGCCGGCTGGACGTCGTAGTGGCCGTAGACGAGCACGGTCGGCGCGCCCGGCGCCCCGCGCCAGGATCCGTGGACGATCGGATGGCCGGCCGTGCGCGCCAGCGTGGCGTCGCACAGGCCCGCGCGCCGCAGTCGCCCGGCGAGCCAGCGCGCACACGCCGCGACGTCCTTGCGCCGGCGCGGGTCGACCCCGACCGACGCGAAGCGCACGAACGTCGCGAGATCGGCCGCGAAGCGCGGGCGAGCGGCGGCGATGTACGCCGACGACTCCGTGCTCATGCGACGGCCCTCGGCCGGCCAGGTTCGCCGCGCAACAGCGCGAGCTGGGGCGAGTTCGCGACCGCCGCCAGCGCGACGTCGATGTCCGCACCGCTGCTGCGCGCCGTGAGGACGAACACCGACCGTCCCTGCGCGCCGCCCGCGCAGGCCTGCGGGACCGCGCGGACGTCCGCGTCGAGCAGGTGACGGTGCAAGGCCACCGCCGCCGACCGTGCCAGCGGCGGCAGCGCCTGCACGGGAAAGATCGTGCCGTCGACCGCGATCCCCAGCTCGCGCAGCCCGCGCCTGAAGTGCCGCACCGCGCATGCGGCGCGCTGGCGCAGGCGGTCGCCGCGGGCGCGGTTGACGGCCATCGCGTGCTCCAGCGCGCGAACCGCGGCGACCGAGACGGGGCTGGAGTGCACCGCGGTGTCCGCACATGCGTCGTAGCGGCGCACGAGCGCGGACGACCCGCCGATCGCCGCCACCGGCACCCCCAGCGCCTTCGCGAACGAGGTCAGCAGGAGGATGTCGGGCGCGCGCCGCAGGCCGTGATAGGGCAGCGATCCACCGCCGCCGCGGCCCCATTCGGGCACCGCTCCGCCGGGAGCCCCGAGGATCCCGACCGCCTGCGTGTCGTCGACGACGAGCAGGCCACCGCGCCGCCGCACGACGGCGTGGTAGGCGCCCAGCGGCGCCGGCCCACCACAGGCCGGGCACAGCCCGTCGACGAGCACGACCGGCCGGCGCGCGTCGGCGCCGACGCTGCGCTCGAGCGCGGCGGCGTCGTGATGCGCCACGTGGCGTACCGTGACCCCGCGCGAGCGTGCGCGCAGCGCCGCGACGCGGAGGATCGGGTAGACCTCGGCATCGACGTGCAGCGTCTCGCGCCGCATGTCGACCAGCCCGCCGAGATCCCAGGCGGCGTGCAACGTCGATGGCACGAGCGCCGCCGCGTCGACGCCCTGCAGCGCGGCCAGGGCGCGGGCGACGGCCGCGGCGCCGGGTACGCGGCGCACGGCGGCCGGCGCGCCGGTCGTCAGCTGCGCCCAGGGCCGCAGCTCGCCGCTCGCGTGCCGCAGCCCCAGGTACAGCGCGGATGTGAAGTCAGGCACCGAGCTTGCGCGCGGCGGCCGAGGACGCACCGTTGCCCAGCGCAGCATTCGAGCCCGCGGGCAGCGCCGCGGGGCGCCGGCGCTCCTCCAGGCGCTTGCGCAGGTGCACCGCCGGCTGCACGTAGCGACCGTCGCGCGAGACCTCGATCCGCTCGTGCGCCTGGCCGGTCAGGTCGACCCCGGTGACGGCACGGTAGGAGTGCATGTACGACTTCACCTCCGTCCTCCAGAACCGCGCCCAGTTGCCGGCCGCGGTGCTGTCGTTGATCGTGCTCCAGTTGCCGTAGCGGATCGACAGCAGCAGACGCTCCCCGAACACGGCCAGGTCGCGGAAGTGCGTGACGGAGGCGTCGCCCCAGCCCTGCAGCTGCTTCATCGTGTCGACGCGATCCATCCACGGCTCGCGATAGGGGACCATCACGCGCCCGCCGAGGAACTCGCGGAACTCGGGGCGGCTGAGGATCCACTGCTGGACGAGCATCTCGGCGCGCGCCGTCCAGGGCATGTCGCCGAACTGGTTGTGCGCGCCCTCGCCGAGGATCGGATGCACGTCCTTGAGCGCGTTGAGCACCGGGAACGAGTCGGCGATCACCGTCGTGTCGTCGTCGGCGTCGTAGAACGTCGAGCAGGTCAGCAGCAGGTCATGGAACGCGGCCAGGAAGCGCGGCCGCGAGTCGGCCGGGTCGAAGCCGGGAATCGCCTTGCCGAGCAGGCTGATGCCGTACTCGTGCTGGTACTCGTACGCGCGCCGCTGGACCGTGAGGAGGTTCCACTCGTCCTGGACGTAGCCCCACAGCAGGTTGTTGACGGTCCGCAGCGGGTCGACCTCGAGGCGAAACAGCGGATCGTGGCCGGACTCGCCGGTGCGCCGGTTCTGGAAGCGGCGAGAGATCGCGTTGATCGTCTGGACGAGCATGCCCTCCTCGTGCCAGTAGGACCAGATGAGCTCCAGCAACACGGGGCGAAACAGCTGCGCCGGGGAGATGCCGTAGTCGCCGAACCGCACGGCCTCGGCCGGCTTCAGCGGCAGCACGCCGAGCGAGTCGACGATGAGCTTGTGGTAGGGCAGCACCTTCAGATCGTTGTCGAGCTCGGCCAGGTACCTGTCGCGCAGCGCTTCGACGTCGCGGGCGTCGTCCTGGTCGGCGGCGGGAAGGGCCCCCTCGAACGCCAGCTCCTGGGCGGCCGGATCGGCCAGCGGGTTGCCGTTCGCGTCCGTCGGGCTGAACCAGACGCCGGCCTCGTACTGCAACCAGGCGCGGGTAGCGTCCTTGAGGGTCTTGTAGCCCTCGACGCCGCGGAACAGCTGCCCCTCGACGACGACGCTGTCGATGAACCGCTTGTAGTTCTCGAACGTGATCGCCTGCGTGCGGTCCTTGATGACCTCCCACAGCAGCTCGTCGGTGGTGAACGGGCTGTCGGTGCGATCGAGGGTGACGCGCGTGGCCGGCGCGAGCTCCTTTGTCTTGCCGGCCTTCTCGGCGCGCGAGCGGACGGGTCGGGTGATGCCGTCGTCGGGAGTCATCGGATTCTCCTTGGTTGCAATCGGTTGGCAGTCAGTGAGCGGGGACGGAAGCCGTCGCGGGGAGCGGCCTCACGCGACGCGGGGCGTCGGCGTCGGAACGCAGTGCGCACAGGGCCGTGATGTCGTCGGTGCTACGCAGCGCCCAGCGGATGATCAGCCGCGTCAGCAGCCGCGACTCCTCGAGCGCGCCGAGCCGGCCGGCGATCCGCGCCTGGCCGCAGACGGCGAAGACGAGCACGGGCGAGGCGTCGCGCATGCGCCGAGGCTCCAGGCGCCACTCGTCGAGGATCGCGAGCAGGCGATGGGCCTCCATGCCGGGCGAGCGCAGCACCTCGCGCAGCGTGTGCCCGCGCAGCGACGGCGGACGGTGCTCCGCCAGCAGCCCCGCGAGCTCGGGCATCGTCGCCAGCAGGTCTTCGATGACGGCGCGCACGTCGTCGTTCGTCGTGTGCAGGGGGTAGAACGCCTGCCAGCAGGCGGCCAGCCGCGCCCATTGCGGGTGCGGGAACAGCGCCTGCCCGATCGTGCAGCTCAGCATCACGCGCACCCACGGGGTCGGATGGGGATCGTCGGTGTTGATCCGAAACACGAAGTAGCCGGGCAGGCTGACGACGGCCAGCAGGCCGAGCGTGGAGGTGATCCCGACGCGCCCGATCGCCCAGAAGTCGGCGATGATCTCCGAGATCCAGCGCGACCACAGCGTCCACGCCGCTCGCTCCCGCGGCGTCCTGGTGTGCGCGATCCGCACATTGAGCGCCTCGCGCACGGAGTCGACGAGCCCGAGCAGCGCGGCGCCCTGGTGGCCGACCTCATGAAACAGCGAGCTCGCGATGCCGTTGCCGACCATCCGCTCGCGCGGCACCCGGATCATCGCGACCGGATTCGAGCGCCCGCCCGGCAACCGCGTCCGGGCGCGGCGGATCGCCGCTCCCGGTCCGCGATCGAGGTAGCAGATCATCGGCGGGTCGTCGTAGAACCCGCCGGGCAACGACAGCGCCTCGGCCGCCGCGACCTCCAGGCCCGACAGCAGCACGCCGGTTGCGTTCTCGCTGCGCTGCGAGATCGCGTCGCAGAACATGTCGAGGTGCGACAGCGTCGTGTTGAAGCGCAGGCGGATCATCACGAACCGCCGCTGCTGCGCCTGCGCCGAGGCTGCGCGGCCGGGGCCGCGCAGCCAGGCGACGAACGCGCCGACGTCCACGCGCAACGCCTCGCGCTCCTCGACGAGGAAGCGGTCGATGGCGACCTGTGCGACCGGCGACAGCGCCGCGGCCGGCAGCATCGTCTCGAGCAGCGAGAACGGCTTGACGCTGTCGAGCCGGGCGAGGAGGGCGAGCGCCTCCTGCTCGATCATCCAGGTTGCGGGGGAGTCGACCGGCATGGCGCTAGATGCCGAGCAGGACGATCTTGTGCCCGCGCCGGATCCAGCGCCCGCTCTGGCGGCGCCCACCGTGCGAGCCGTCGTCGCCGTAGTCGCCGCCGTCTCCGTAGGAGGGCTCGCCACCGCCGTTGGCGCCGTAGCCGCCCATGGAGCTCGACGTGCCGCCACCCGGGTATGCGGCCGCACCGTACGGACGTCCGCCCGAACGGCGCGGACGGCCACCCTGGCCGGAGCCACGCTGCGGCCGGTGCTGCGAACCGCCACCCGCTCCGGCGCTCGTGCCGCGCAGCAGGCCCGGGGCGTGCTGGCGTGCGGCCTGCGTGAGCGCCACGCGCGCGACCTTCGCCGGAGGCGCGTTCGACGGCGCCTTCGCGGCGTGCGCGGCCGACGTCGCCGCCAGGCGCACGACGCGGCGGGCGACCTCGAACTCGGCCTGCTCCTGGCTCATGCCTTCGAGCTCCATCTCGAACAGGCCACTCGCCAGCGAGCCGAGCTTGCTGCCGAGCGCGGTGCCGACGCCGGGCGCGACCATCGAGCCCAGCGCACCGCCGACGACCGGCAGCGCCTTCTGCACGACCCCCTTGAGCACGCCGCCGAGCGCCTTGCCGACGGGCGAGCGGATGAAGCCGCCGACGCCCTGGGCGACCTTCTTGAAGACTTTGCCGAGGAACTCCTCGAGCTCCTCCTCGCTGGCGACCTCGAGCAGCTCGGCCGTCAGCTCCATCTCCTGCGTCTCGCTCAGCGGGCTCCCCTCGGAGGTCAGCGCGCCGTAGATGCCCTTGGCGATGCCGGGAAGCTGCGGACCGACGACCTGGCCGACCTTGCTCAGGATGTCGCCGAGAAACTGCTCGTCCTCACCCTCGTACATCTCGTAGCCGGTCTCGAACGAGCCCTCGAACTGCTCGTATTCGCCCGGAGTCTCGAACGGCCCCTCCTGGGACTCGTAGGTCTCGTACGTGCTCATGATGGATCTCCTTGTCAGATGGACTGCGATGGCGGGCTGGTGTCCTCAGCCCAGGTCGATGACGACGGACGAGCCCCGGCGAACCCAGCGACCGCTGCCGGCCCCGCCGTTGGAGACACGGCCCCGCGGTGCGGCGACGCCCACGAGCTCGGGCACGAACGGCACGAGTCCCGGAGCGTGCGTGCGCGCCGCCTCCCCGACGGTGATCTGGGCCGCGACCGGCTGCGGCACGCGCGGCGGCGCCTGCAGCGCCCGCTGCAGCGCGTCGATCGCGAAGCGGATGTAGCGGCGCGCGACCTCGAACTCGCGATCCTCGCCGCTGAGGCCCTCCAGCTCCTCCTTGAGCCATCTGTCGGCCGCCCACTGCGCGCCCGATTGGACCCACGTCCCGCTGCCGGGTCCCAACACTCGCTCGGCGGCCTTGCCGGCGAGGCCCGGGCCATAGGTGCGGGCGGCCTTCTTGAGCGCCGGAATGACCTGGTTCTGGACGAGGTCGGAGTTGTACGCGCGCCCGGCAGCGGCGTACGCGTCGCCGGCGGCCGCCTTGGCGCGGTCGTACAGGTCGCCGAGGAACTGCTCGAGCTCCTCCTCGCTTGCCACCTCGAGGAACTGCGCGGCGAGCTCCATCTCCTGGGCTTCGGTGAGCTCACCGATGGCGTATTCGCCGACGAGTCCTTCCTGCTCGTATTGCTCGAGTTGCTGGCGGTCAAGATCGTGCATGAGGGTCCTTTCGCGTTGGGACGGCCCTCGTTGGAGCAAGCGGCGTGCCAACGGCCGTCGCCGCGGCCCGCGGCGGTGGCGGCTGGACGCGGGGCGAAGGGCGTTTCGCTGCGCGGCGACGTTCGCGAAGGGCGCTTCGCCGTCAGCGCCGGGTGCTCGGCGGGATGTCGAGCAGACCGCGGTACTTCGCGACGGTGCGGCGGGCGACGCGATGGCCACGGGCGTTCAGCGCGACGGCGAGCTCGTCGTCGGACAGCGGGCGCGTCTCGCGCGCCACGAGCTCGCGCAGCGCCTCGCGCGTGCTCAGCGAGGCGCAGAAGAAGTCCCTGAGCTCGACGAGCCGTCCGCATGGCAGCAGGACGCTGCGGCCCGCGACCGCGCGCGAGACCGTCGACTCGTGCACGCCGAGCTCGGCGGCGACGTCCGCGCGGGTGAGCGGCCGCAGCGCCGCCGGGCCGCGCAGCACGTAGGCGCGCTGGTAGGAGGCCGCGTACTCGACGACTCGGCGGATCGTCGCCCAGCGCTCGTGCAGGCGGCGCACGAAGGAGCGGGCGCTCGCCGCCTGCTCGGCGACGCGAAGACGCTCCTCGCGAGCGAGCGGGCTCGCGCTGTGGCGCAAGCCGTCGTACAGCGGGCTGACCCGCAGCGCGAAGCGCCGCTCCTCGGTGAGCTGGATGCGCAGCTCGCACGGATCGTCCGGATGCAGCTCGATGACGATGTCGGGCGCCGCCGGCAGATGATCGCCCCGGCGCAGCGGGTGGTCGAACACGGGGAACGGCCGCAGGCGTGCGCGGATGAGGTCGCGCGCGACGACGACGCGCGCGCGGTCGACGTCGAGCCTCCGCGCGAGAACGCCATAGCGGCCCGCCGCGAGGTCACCCAGCGAGGAGGCGAGGAGTCGCCGCGCGAGCGCGACGAGCTGCGGGTCGGCGTCGACATGATCGAGCTGCGCGTCGAGGCACTCGCGCACGTCGCGGCTTGCGAACCCGAGCGGACCGAGCTCGCGCAGCAGCGCGCGGACGGCGTGCACGCGCTGCGGCGGGGCGCCGACGGCGCGCGCGACGACCTCCGGATCGGCCGTCAGGAAGCCGCGGTCGTCGATGCTGCCCAGCAGGTAGTCGAGCGCCGCGTGATCCTCGCGCGGCAGGCTCGCGCGAGCCTCGCGCGCCAGCCGCGCGAGGACGCCGGGCTCGTCCGCCGGCTCGCGCGGCGCGGGCTCGGCGACCCAGCCCGGCAGTCGCGGCGCCGGCGCCGGCTCAGCGCGCTCGAGCGCGGGGTTGTCGCACAGCTCGCGCTCGACGAGCTGCTCGACCTCGCCCGAGGTGACCGCCAGCAACTGCGCATAGGCGACGAGCGCCGCCGTCGGACGCAGGTCGAGCAGCAAGCGCCCTTCAGTGCTCAGCTCGAAGGCCATCGCCCGTCCACCAGCAAGTCGCGTGCCACGACGACGCGCCACGACGGCACGCAGGTTGCTGTGTCGTAGCCATGGTCCTCGTCTACATCGTCGGCGCGGTGCGCGTCTATCGCGACGGCCTGGCGCGAGAGCTCGATGGGCGCAGCGACCTGCGGGTCGTCGGATCCGCCGCAAGCGCCGAAGAGGCGCGCGGCCAGATCGAGAGCCTCGGCCCGGACGTCGTGCTCGTGGACACGTCGACGCCGGCCGGCGTCGACGTCGCACGCAGGCTCGCCGGCGCGACCTCGGGGACGAAGCTCGTCGCGCTCGCGGCAGCGGAGGACGATCGTACGGTGATCGCGTGCGCCGAGGCCGGGGTGTCGGCGTTCGTCGCCGCCGCGGGCACGCTCGACGACATCGTGGCGGCCACCAAGGCGGTCGTGCGCGGAGAGGCCGCGTGCTCGCCGCGCGTGGCGGCGACCCTCCTGCGCCGTGTCGCCGACGGGGCGCGCGAGCACCCGCTCGGCGAGTTCGCACCGCTGACGTCGCGCGAGCGCCAGGTGGTGGCGCTGATCGACGACGGGCTGTCGAACAAGGAGATCGCCGCGCGCCTGGGCATCGAGCTGAGCACGGTCAAGAACCACGTGCACAACCTCCTGGACAAGCTCGGCGCGCGCGGGCGCGCCGAGGCCGCGGCCCGCGTGCGGATCGCGCTGCGCACGGATGCCGCGGCGCAGGCCGGCTGAGCCCGCGCCGGACGGGCCCGGGCCCCGGCGATCCAGCTGCGGCGCCGGCAGCGATTGAGCCGTTCTTGGATCCAAGGGTCCATTGCGCCGCCCCGGCGCCCGCCGGACAATCCGATGACCCGGCGCTGCGCTGTGCGAGCAGCACGTTCACCGGGCGAGACCCCCAACCAAGGAGCGATCCCGATGCCGAGCCCCAAACCGCCTTCCGAGCCCCCAGAGCCGTCGAGCAGGCCCGGGCGCAAGCCAAGCGCCGCCGCCGCCGCAGCGGCGGCGGCAGCCGCGGGTGCCCCCACCGGCTACGGCGCTGTCGCGGGGCCCGTCGGCGCCGGCGTGACCACGACCACGACGGGTGGCGGCGGATGGACCGGGGGGACCGTCCTGGACTTCCCGTGCTTCGAGGCCCTCGAAGGGATCCAGTTCCAAACGCTGTGCACGAGCGCCGACGCGTACTACGAGTCGATCTTCGAGCGCATCGGCGCGTTCCGCGCCATCGACGAGCTCGTCAAGCGCTTCCTCGCAGGCCTGAACTTCGACTTCGGCGGGCAGCTGCGCAACAGGCTCAACGACTACATGCGCGACGAGCCCCTGCGCGTCTCGCGAGAGGATCGTCAGCGCGTCCTTGGCCCGTTCGGCGACGTGACGCTCGAGCGCCTGCTGGTGCGCCTCTCCGACGCGGTGATCGCGTTCGACCTGTCGCGCCAGACCAACGCCGTCGCGATCAGCGCGTCCACGCTGCCGCAGGCGGCCGCTCAGCTCGACGTCATCGCCGCGCTCGAGGACCTCGAGCTGTTCCTCGACGGCGCGGGCGGCGGCGGTGTCAGCTTCATCACGGACGAGGTCGGCAAGCAGCTGATCGAGATCCTCAACATCCTCAACGACCCCGAGCTGCGCTGCCATGTGCCCGGCAACGACATCGACGACGTGTTCGCCGTCATCGGCGGGCTGCTCGCGCAGGACAAGGATCGCCCGATGGATTGGCAGGCCCGCCAGCTGGCGCGGCAGGCCTGCAGCGGGCGCCAGCTCTTCAACACGCTCGCGACGCACGTGCAGAGCGTCGACGTCGACACGACCAGCACCGGCATCGTCCTCGCAGACTCGTTCGCTCAGGGCGACCTCGACACGATCATCGGGCTGGTCTACGAATGGCGGGCCGCGCACAACAGCGTGAGCCCCCAGGTCGTCGACGCCACGGTCATGGACAAGACGGCCGCGGCGGAGGAGCGCCAGTTGAACGTCATCCGCCTGCGCCGCGCGTACTGATCGCGGTCACGGGGTGCCGCCGTCACGCCGCCGGGCACGGTGCATCTGCAGCGTGCGGTCGGTCACGCCGAGCCGTGTCGCCGCGTGACGCAGGCTGCCGTCGGCCGTGCTGACCGCCAGCGAGATCGCGGCATCGCGGGCCGCGTCGACGATCTCGCGCAACGGCACGCCCAGCGCGACCGCGCGGCGCAGCGCCGTCGCGAGATCGTCCTGCCAGGCGTTCGCCGTGCCGGGCAACGGCCGCTCGGACGGCGGCACGTCACCGGCGGTCACCGGGCCGGGGCCGACGTGGCGCAGGCTGATGCGCGACATCAGCTGCTTGAGGTCGCGGACGTTGCCGGGATAGTCGCGCGCCTGCAGGAGGTCGCGGACCGACGGCGACAGCGGGGGCGGCGCGCCGTTGCCCGCAGCCAAGAAGTGACCGGCGAGGCTGAGGATGTCCTCGGATCGCTCGCGCAGCGGCGGCATCTCGATCGTCGCTGCCGCGAGGCGGAAGAAGAGGTCGGTGCGAAACGCGCCGTCCTCGCAGCTCGCCAGCAGGTCGCGGTTCGTCGCGCAGACGAGTCGGAAGTGCGCCCGCTGCCAACGGTTGCTGCCGACGCGCTTGTAGGTTCCCTCCTGGACCGCGCGCAGCAGCTCGGCCTGTAGCGCCAGCGGCAGCTCGCCGACCTCGTCGAGGAACAGCGTGCCGCCGTCGGCGAGCGCGAACGCGCCGTCGCGGGCGGCGACGGCGCCGGTGAAGGCGCCCCGCTCGTGCCCGAACAGCTCGCTGCCCGACAGCGACGGGACGATCGTCGTGCAGTCGACGACGACCAAGTCGCCCTTGCCGGGGCGCTGGTCAAGGGTGTGGATGAGCTGCGCGGTCAGCTCCTTGCCGGTCCCGCTCTCGCCGGTGACGAGCACGTCGACGTGGCTGAAGTACGCGATCTCGACGACGTCGCGCAGGACCGACCGCCACGCGGGGCTCGAGCCGACGAGGTGCTCCGTGACGAGCGGAGAGGCGACGAGGTCGTCGACGGCCTGCCAGCGCTCGAGCCGCGCGCGGACCGCCTCGGGCCCCTCCCACACGACGATGTCGGCCATGCCCGCGCGCAGGAGCCGCCAAGCGTCGGCGCCGGCGAGCGACTCCGGCGTCGTGGCGACACCCAGCACGCGTCGATGCCCGGCGCGGCTGGTCTCGTGAGCGAGTGCGAGCAGCGCCTCGTCGATACGCTCGAAGACGATCGCCCCCGGCGCGTCGCCGGCCGGCGCCCGTGCTGACGGCGCGAGGGACATGAAGCACCTGAGCGCCTCGACGGCCCCGGCCGTGCACGCCGCGTCGGCCGGTGCGGCGATGAGCCAGGCCGGCTGCTGCGCGACCGCCTGCACCGATCATCCGCCGTCGATGGTGGCGTCCCAGCACCGGGGGTCCCCGCCGCGTCCGCCGCGGCGTGCCGCCGCCGGTGGCCAGGCCGTGCGAGCACCCCATCGCTCATTTCGCATGCCGAGGCCGACGCTACAGCTGCCCGCACATCCGGATCTGGCTTATGTGATGCACGTCACGCTGGGCGGGTGAAGCCCCTTCGACACCTGAGCTGTCGATCGCGACTTTGCGACGATGGCCGGCGATGGCCGAATTGCGCGTCGCTCACACCTCCGCCCTCGACCACGCGACGCTGGACGCCGCGCGAACGCTGCTGGCAGAGGTCTTCGAGGGCGACTTCGACGACGACGACTGGGAACACGCGCTCGGCGGGATGCATGCCCTGCTGTCGGAGCAGGACGCGCTGATCGGGCACGCGTCGCTCGTCCAGCGCCGGCTGCTGCACGGCGGGCGGGCGCTGCGCGCGGGCTATGTCGAGGGCGTCGGCGTCCGCGCGGACGTGCGTCGCCGCGGGCACGGCGCGATACTCATGCGCGCGCTCGAGCAGATCCTTCGCCGCGCCTACGACGTCGGCGCGCTCGGCGCGACGTCCGACGCCGCCGCCTTCTACAGGGCGCTCGGCTGGCAGCCCTGGCGCGGGCCGTGCTCGGCGATGACGCCGGACGGCGTCCGGCGCACGCCCGAGGAGGAGGGCAGCGTCTTCGTGCTGGCGTGCGCGGCCGAGCTCGACCTCGACGGCGAGCTGACGTGCGACTGGCGCGGCGGCGACGTCTGGTAGCGCAAACGGGTCCCCCGGGCCGCGCGGCGCGCGGCTAGC
>JAWVGK010000050.1:0-4306 GCA_033855155.1 Solirubrobacteraceae bacterium
CGTCGATGACGCCCTCGGCCGCGGCCGACGCGGCGGTCAGGTGCTCGGCGGTGTAGCTGTCGGCGAGCCGGTCGCGCGCGCGCGCCGGGTCGTCGGCGGCGGCGATCTCGCGGCGGTGCACGAGGTCGACCGCCTGGCGGGCGCCCATGACGCCCATCTGCGCCCGCGGCCAGGCGAGCAGCAGGTCGGCGCCGAGCTCACGACTGTTCATCGCGATGAACGCGCCGCCGTAGGCCTTGCGCAGCACGACCGTCATGCGCGGGACCGAAGCCGCCGCGAACGCATGCACGAGCTTGGCGCCGTGGCGGATGACGCCGCCTGCCTCCTGCGCCTTGCCGGGCAGAAAGCCGGGCGTGTCGACGAGCACCACGAGCGGGATGCCGAAGGCGTCGCAGCTGTTGACGAAGCGCGCGGCCTTGGACGCGGCCTCGGCGTTCAGCGCGCCGCCCAGGTGCTTGGGCTGGTTGGCGACGATCCCGACCGCGTGTCCGTCGAGGCGCGCGTACGCGGTCACCACGTTGCGCGCCCAGCGGGCGTTGAGCTCGAGCACGCGGCCGCCGTCGACGATCGCGCGCAGGACCTGCCGCACGTCGTAGACCTTGCGCCCCTCGTCGGGCACGTGCGCGTCGGGACGCGCGCCCGACGGCACGACGGCCGGCCAGCGCACCGGCTCGGCGCTCGCGTGCTGGGGCAGGTAGTCGAGCAGGTCGCGCACGACCCACGCGGCGTCGAGATCGGAGTCGGCGACGAGCTGGCAGACGCCGTTTTTCTCGTGCACGCGCGGCCCGCCGAGCGTCACGCCGTCGACCGACTCGCCGGTGACCTCCTTGACGACGCCGGGGCCGGTGAGGAACATCGACGCGGCCTTCGTCATCACGACGACGTCCGTCAGCGCCGGGGCGTAGCTGCCGCCGCCCGCCGACGCCCCGCAGATGACGGAGATCTGCGGCACGACGCCCGACAGCGCAGTGTGCGCCTTGAAGATCCGCCCGTAGCCGGCGAGCGCGGCGACGCCCTCCTGCAGGCGCGCGCCGGCCGACTCGATGAAGCCGACGACCGGCACGCGCGCGCGCCCGGCCTGCTCGAGCACGCGGCAGATCGTGTCGGCCTGCGCCTCTCCGAGCGAGCCGCCGAGGTACGTCGGGTCCTGCGCGAAGCACGCGACCGGGCGGCCGTCGACGCGGCCCATGGCCCCGACGACGCCGTCGCCGGCGCGCGTCCTGTCGCCCATCCGCCGCGACAGCACGGCGCTGCGGACGAGCTGCAGCGAGTCGGGGTCGCAAAGCGCTTCGAGGCGCTCCAGCGGCCGCAGCTTGTCGTCGGTGCGGGGTACGAGTGCGAGCGGCATCATGCGGCCCTGCGGTCTTCGAGATCGCCGAGCAACATGTCCAGCGACGCGGCGCCGGCGCCCGGCACGCAGCGCGGCGCGAGCTTCGCCAGCACGCGGCCCGGCCCGGCGTCGACGAACGACTGCACGCCGTGCTCGGCGAGCGCGGTCATCGTCTCGCGCCAGCGCACGGGCCGCACGAGCGCGGCCGCGAGCTCCTCGCGCGGATCGACGAACGGCTGGCCCGTCGCGCACGAGAAGACCGGCACCGACGGCTCGCCGAACTGCATCTCGGCGAGCGCCTCGCGGAAGGGGATGACGGCGTCCTGCATCTGCGGCGAGTGGAAGGCGCCGGCGACGTCGAGCGCGGTCGTGCGCAGGCCCTCGCGACCGGCGTCGCCGCGGGCGGCGGCGAGCGCCGCGGGCGAGCCCGACAGCACGACCTGGCCCGGGGCGTTGTCGTTGGCGACGCTGACGTCGTTGCGCGCGGCGATCGCGGCGGCCTGCGCCGGCGTCGCGCCGAGCACCGCGAGCATCTTGCCGCCGCCGGCGTCCTCGCCGGAGATCGACATCAGCAGCCCGCGCAGGACGACGAGCCGCAGGCCGTCGCGCTCGTCCAGCGCACCGGCGGCGACGAGCGCCGTCAGCTCGCCCAGCGAGTGCCCGGCGAAGGCGACGGGGGCGACGTGGTCGCGCACGCGCCCCCAGCCGGCGAGCGACGCGCAGAAGATCGCGGGCTGCGCGAAGCGGGTGGACTCGTCGACGCGCGCGAACGGGTCCTCGCCCACGAGCGGCGTGACCTGGCGCACGAGGTCGGGCCGTACGGCGGCGACGAGCTCGCGCATGCGGGGTTGCTGGCTGCCCTGGCCGGGGAACAGGACGGCGGTGGGTGTGGATTCGAGCACACCCTTACCGTGGCCCCTGTCATATCGGATTACCAATGCTTCCCCCCACGTGGGGGGGTGTCCACCCGCGAGTGGGGGGTCAGCCCTCGGTCAGCCCAGCAGGCCGAGGCGCTGCGCGCGCTGGACCGCCTCGGCACGGTTGCGGACCTCGAGCTTGCGATACAGCGCGCTCGTGTGCTCCTTGACGGTGTGCGGCGAGAGGTGCAGCGCAGCCGCGATCTCGCGGTTCGTCGCGCCGCCGGCGACGCGCTCGAGGACCTCGCGCTCGCGGCTGGAGAGCGCGAGCTGCGGCGCCGGCGCCGGCGCGGGGTCAAACAGCGCCATCCCGAGCGCGACCATCCGCACGGCGCGGGCGATGTCGGCGGCCGGCCAGTCCTTCGGCACGAAGCCGCTCGCCCCGCAGGCGCGCGCCGTCGAGACGGAGATGCGCCCGGCGCCGGAGATCAGCAGCACACGCAGCTCGGGGCGCGCGCCGCGCAGCCGCTCGCAGACGTCGGGGCCCGACTCCTCGCCGAGGAAGAGGTCGACGAGCGCGACGTTGGGCACGTAGCGGCGCGTGAGGTCCAGCGCCTCGTCGCCCGTGCGCGCCGACAGGCAGCGCTCGACCCAGTCCAGCTCGCCGAGCATCAGCCGAAAGCCCCAGTGCACGACGTCGTGGTCGTCGACGACGAGCACGCGCAGGCGCTCGGGGCTCGTGTCCCGCGCGGCGCTCACCCCGCGCCGCCTCCGGGGACCGGGACGACGAGCCGCACCTGCCACGTGCCCGGCCGGCGCTCGCCGAACTCGACGAGCCCGCCGGCCTGCAGCGCCTCGAGCGCCGCCAGGCGCAGCCCGACGCCGGTGCTCGCCGCGCGCAGCGCGGGCACGCCGTCGTTCTCGATCTCGAGCACGAGCGTGGCGCCGGCGGTGTGCGCGCGGACGGTCAGGCGGCGCGCGTCGGCGTGCTTGCGCGCGTTGCGCACCGCCTCGGTCAGCACCGACTGCGCGAGCGCCTCGAGCGCCGCGGGCACGCCGGCGACCGCGCCCTCGACGCAGATGCCGAGGTCCGGGTGCTCGACGCTCAGCCGGTCGAGCTCGGCCGCGAGCGTCGTGTCCGTCGGCGGCGACGAGCGCCCGAGCGGGCGCTGCAGCGCCGAGCGCAGCTCGCCGAGCGCGGCGCGCACCTCGACCGCGCAGCGCGCCCGCGCCTCGGCGCTCAGGGTCTGCGCGGACGACAGCGCCAGCGAGACGCCGAACAGCCGCTGCACGACGCCGTCGTGGATGTCGCGCGCGAAGTCGATGCGTTCCTCGAGCTCGCGCGCTCGCTCGCCGTGGTACGTCGCGATCCGCGACGCCGACGCGAGCGCGAGCGTCTTGCCGAGCATCCACAGCAGCTCCCGGCGCGGCTCGTCGATCGGGGACGTGCCGGCGGCCGGCTCGGCGAGGATGACGCCGATCCAGCGGCCCGCGGCGACGATCGGCACGTACACGAGCGCGTGGTCGCCGACGAGCTGCGCGAAGTCGTCGGAGATGTCGTGGCCCTCGGCCGCGAGCACCTCGATCACGCGATCCTCGGTCAGCGCCCGGCGCGCGACCGGCGCCGACTCGACGGTCACGTGTCCGGCCGTGAAGCCGTCGAGCGCGAGCCCGTGCGCACCGCGCGCCTGGACGCGCCGGCGAGCGTCGTCGTAGCTGAAGATCACCGCGCGATCCATGTGCGCGATCCGGCAGACTGCCTCGGCGAGACGCGAGTAGAACTCCTGCGCCCCGGACTCCTCGTCGACGCCGCCGAGGACGTCGCTCAGCAGCTCGAGCGCGGCGATCGAGTGCGAGGCGGGGGTCGGCGGTCCGGCGGTCGGCGGCGTGGCGTGCACGCGTTCATCGTGACGCACGCGGCCCGCGGGGTGTGTCGGGTTCGGTGCCGTGGGGGGGCTCTAACCCGACACACCCCTCGACGCAGGCCGGCCGCTCACGACGCGCCGGCGCGCCCGGTCGCCCTTCGACGGCGGCCGCGCGACGCGGTCTCGGACGGCGCCGCGCGCAGCTGGCGCACGCGCAGGCGCAGCAGGCCGGCCACCTCGGCGCTCGCCTCGAA
>JAWVGK010000051.1:0-28640 GCA_033855155.1 Solirubrobacteraceae bacterium
CGTGCTGCCGGGCCTCGAGCTCATCCTCGGCTCGCCCGGCAACGACGTGCTCTCGGGCTCGCTCGGCGCCGACCGGATCGTGGGCCTCGAGGGCGACGACACGCTCGTCGAGAAGGGCTTCGGCAACGAGAAGCTCATCTCCGGCGGCCCCGGCGACGACATCCTGCGCGGCGGGCGTGGCGACGACCGCCGGATGCTCGGCGACGACGGCGACGACGAGCTGTTCGGCGAGTCGGGCTCCGAGCAGATGAGCGGCGGCCGCGGCAACGACACGCTCGACGGGGGCGCCGGCGGCGATCAGATGCTCGGCGACGAGGGCGACGACATCCTCCGCGGCGGGCGCGGCAACGACAACATCGACGGCGGGGCCGGACAGGACCGGCTCGACGGCGGCTCCGGCGTCGACGACCTGCAGGGCGGCGACGACAACGACGAGGTCGTGGGCGGGCCCGGGCCCGACACCCTGCGCGGCGGCTCCGGCGACGACTCGATCCGCGCCGCCGACGACAGCGCCGACACCGTCGACTGCGGGCCCGGCAGCGACACGGTCTACGTCGAGCAGGATGCGCCCGACCGCGACCAGCTCAGCGACTGCGAGCTCGTCATCCGCGTGCCTGCCGAGGGCGCCAACGACGCCGAGCTTCAGTCGATCATCCGCGGGACGAGCGCCAACGACACACTGGAAGGCACCACCGCCGAAGACTCGCTCTTCGGGCGCGCCGGCAACGACAAGCTCTTCGGGCTCGCCGGCGACGACTACGTCGACGGCGAGGACGGCGACGACGAGCTCTCAGGAGGCCTCGGCAACGACATCCTGGCGGGGCGTGGCGGCAACGACACGATCAACGGCGACGACGGCGACGACCGCATCACCGGCGACCGCGGCAGCGACACGATCCTCGGCGGCGCGGGCAACGACGAGATCTTCGGCAACCTCGACAACGACGTCATCGACGGCGGGCCCGGCGATGATCGCGTCAACGTCGTCGCCGGCGGGCTGGACATCGTGACCTGCGGCCCCGGCAGGGACACGGTCTTCGCCGGCGTCGGCGACGTCGTCGCGCCCGACTGCGAGGACGTTCGCAGGTAGCGCAGGTCGCGATCGGGCAGGATGGCGGCACGATCGACCGCCAGGAGGCCCGCATGCAGTTCGTGCACGTAAACGTCCGCGTCCGCGACATCGACGCGTCCATGCGCTTCTATGAGGCGCTCGGCTTCGAGCGCCGCGGGCGGCTGCAGTTCGACGGCGCCTACAACGTCTACCTCGGCCTGCCCGGCGACGGCGACACGCTGGAGCTGACGGTCAACGAGGGGCGCGACGAGCCCTATGACCTCGGCGCGGGGTACGGCCACATGGCGCTGGCGGTCGAGGACCTCGACGAGCTGCTCGCCCGCCTCGCGGGGCAAGGGATCGAGCCCGAGAAGCCGCCCTACGCGCCCGGCGGCCGCGAGGAGTTCCGGATCTGCTTCGTCGCCGATCCGGACGGCTACCGCATCGAGCTCATCGACGGCGACTTCGCCACCCCGCAGGACCCCGATCGGTAGCAACCGATCTACGGGAGGAGAGATGGAGATCTGCAAGCGCGAGGCGGTCGCGGCGATCGGGGCGGTCGCAGGGCCAGGCTAGTCCTCGCCCGCCGGACGGCGCCGGTCGCGCTTGCGCTCGGCGCCGCGGCGCTTGGCCTCCAGGCGCCGCTGGCGCGAGGCCTTCGTCGCCTTCGTCGGGCGGCGCGGGCGCTGGACCTCGAGCGCGCCCGCGATCCGGCCGGCGAGCCGCTCCAGGGCGAGCGCGCGGTTGCGCGACTGGCTGCGCGCGTCCTGGGCGATCGCGCGGACGACCGGGCCGTGACGGGCGACGATGCGGCGCTTCTGGGCGTCGTCGAGCGCCGCCGAGGCTGCGACGTCGAAGCTCGCCTCGATCCGCGAGGACGTGACGTTCGCGTGCTGGCCGCCCGGCCCCGAGGAGCGGCTCGCGCGCACGACGACCTCGTCGAGCGGGATCGCGACGTCGCGGTTGATCGGCAGCTCCTCGGGCATGACGCAGATCATCGCGCGCTCGGCCAGCGGACCCGATTGGCGCTCGTGTGAACGGAGGGCTAGATTCGCGCCATGTCCCACAACCTCGCCCTGAACCTCACGCGCACGGCTGCCGAGCACCCGGACGTCATCGCCTGCAAGCTCGACGACGCCGCGTTTGACTACGCGCTGCTCGATCAGGCCAGCGCCCGCGTCTCGGCGATGCTCAAGAGCAAGGGCGTGGGCCCGGGGGACCGCGTCGGGATCATGCTGCCCAACGTCCCGTACTTCCCGGCGATCTACTACGGCGCGCTGCGGGCCGGCGCCGTGGTCGTCCCGATGAACGTCCTGCTCAAGGTTCGCGAGGTCGCCTACTACCTCTCCGACGCCGGGGTCAAGGTCCTCTTCGCCTGGCACGACTTCCTCCAAGCCGCCGAGCAGGGGGCAAAGGACGCCGGCGGGGTCGAGGTCGTCTCCGTCAAGCCGGGGGAGATCGAGGGGCTGATCTTCGACCACGAGCCCGACGACGACGTCGCCGACCGCGACGGCGGCGACACGGCGGTCATCCTCTACACCTCCGGCACGACCGGCAAGCCCAAGGGCGCCGAGCTCACGCACGACAACCTGCGCCGCAACGTCGAGGTGTCGGCGAGCCTCTTCGACCTCGGCGTCGGCGACGTGATCTTCGCCGGCCTGCCGCTCTTTCACTCCTTCGGCCAGACGTGCACGATGAACGCGGCGATCCTCGGCGGCGCGACGATCACGCTGCTGCCGCGCTTCGATCCCGGCAGGGCGCTGGAGATCATCGAGCGCGATCGCTGCGCGGTCTTCGAGGGCGTGCCGACGATGTACGCCGCGCTCCTGCACCACCCCGACCGCGACAACTTCGACGTGAGCTCCCTGCGCGTCTGCGCCTCCGGCGGCGCGTCGATGCCCGTCGAGGTCCTGCGCGGCTTCGAGGAGGCCTTCGGCTGCAAGGTCCTCGAGGGCTACGGGCTGAGCGAGACCTCGCCGGTGGCCTCCTTCAACCACCCCGACCGCGAGCGCAAGGCCGGCTCGATCGGCACGCCCATCGAGGGCGTGGAGTTCAAGCTCGTCGACGACGACGGCAACGAGGTGCCGACCGGCGAGGTCGGCGAGATCCTCATCAAGGGCCACAACGTCATGAAGGGCTACTGGAACCAGCCGGAGGCGACCGCCGCGGCGATCAAGGACGGCTGGTTTTCCACCGGCGACATGGCGAAGGTCGACGAGGACGGCTACTTCTTCATCGTCGATCGCAAGAAGGAGCTCATCATCCGCGGCGGCTACAACGTCTACCCGCGTGAGATCGAGGAGGTGCTCTACGAGCACCCGGCCGTGCGCGTGGCGGCGGTCGTCGGGATCCCGCACGACGAGTGGGGCGAGGAGGTTGGCGCGGCCGTGGGCCTCAAGGACGGCGCGTCGGTCACGGAGGAGGAGCTCATCGCGTTCGTCAAGGAGCAGGTCGCGGGCTACAAGTACCCGCGGAAGATCTGGTTCGTCGACGAGCTGCCGAAGGGTCCGACGGGCAAGATCCTCAAGCGTGAGATCACGACGCCGTAGTCTCGCCGTCCGGTCGCCGAGCTCGGCGGACGGTTCGTCGTCCGGCACGTGGTCGCCGGACCATCGACCTGCCGGCGACGTCACATGCGCTACGACCTGATCGTCGTCGGGATGGGCTCGGCGGGCATGGTCGCCGCGGAGTTCGCCCCGAAGCTCGGGATCAAGGTCGCGGCGGTCGAGGGTCATCGCGTCGGCGGCGACTGCCTGTGGACGGGCTGCGTGCCGTCCAAGGCGCTGCTCGCGTCGGCGAGGGCCGCGCACGATGCGCCACGCCGACGCCTACGGGCTGGCGGCCGTGGCGCCGCGGATCGACACCGCGCGCGTGTGGGCGCGCATCCACGCGATCCAGGCCGAGCTCGCGCGCGGCGACGACGATCCCGAGCGCTTCCGCGCGCAGGGCGTCGACGTGCTGCACGGCGCCGCGCGGCTGACGTCGCCGACGACGGTGCGCGTCGGCGACGACGAGCACGAGGCGCGCTTCG
The DNA here is from genome assembly GCA_033855155.1 of Solirubrobacteraceae bacterium. GTDB lineage: Bacteria > Actinomycetota > Thermoleophilia > Solirubrobacterales > Solirubrobacteraceae > CADCVQ01. The sequence continues at coordinate 4,083 of JAWVGK010000051.1, forward strand.
TCCTGCTGGCGACCGGCAGCCGTCCCGCGACCCCGCCGATCGACGGCCTCGCCGAGGCCGGCCATCTCACGAGCGAGCGGATCTTCGAGCTCGACCGCGCCCCCGCGAGCCTCGTCATGATCGGCGCCGGCCCGATCTCGATCGAGCTCGCGCAGGCGCTCGTGCGCCTCGGCGTGCCCGTGACCGTCCTGCAGCGCGGCCCGGTCGTGCTCGAGCGCGACGAGCCCGAGCTCGCGCAGCGGCTCGTCGCGATGCTGCGCGCCGAGGGCGTCGAGATCGTGCTCGGCGTCGACGTCGACCGCGTCACCCTCGGCGAGGACGGCGCGAAGACCGTCCAGGCCGGCGAGCGCTCGTGGACGGCGGCGGAGATCTTCGTCGGCGCCGGCCGCAGGCCGAACGTCGAGCGGCTGGGGCTCGAGCAGGCCGGCGTGCGGGTCGGCCCGCGCGGCGTCGAGGTCGACGAGCGCATGCGCACGAGCGTCCGGTCGATCTACGCCGCCGGCGACGTCGCAGGGCGCCACCTGTTCACCCACTCCGCCGGCTACGAGGCCGCGCGCGCGGTGCGCAACATGTTCCTCCCGGCCTCGAGCGGCGCGCCGTATCTCGTGCCGTGGTGCACGTTCACCGATCCCGAGCTGGCCCACGCGGGGCTGACCGAGGCCCAGGCGCGCAGCGAGCACGGCGGCGACGACGTGCAGGTGTGGCGGCAGGATCTCGCGCACTCCGATCGCGCCCGCGCGGAGTCGGCCGCCGGCGGCGAGCTGCGGATCGTCACGGCGAAGGGCAGGATCGTCGGCGCGCACGCGCTCGCGCCGAGCGCCGGCGAGCTCATCGGCGAGCTCGCGCTGGCGATCGACCGCCGGTTGAAGCTCACCGATCTCGCGAGCGTCGTGCACGTCTATCCGACGATCTCGCTGGCGATCCAGCAGATCGCCGCGGAGGCCGCCTACGCCTCGGCGCAGCGCCTCTCGTGGCTCGTGCGGTCGCGGGCCTGAGCGTGTGAGCAAGCTCACCCACGTGGTCCGGCGGCCGGGCTAGGCTCCGCTGTCATGCGCGCCGTCGGGCACGAATCGGGAGTGTCGGTCAAGGCCTACGCCGGCACGACCGGCGTGATCCTCGCGTTCGACGTCACGCCCGAGAAGCGCGCGGGCCTGCTCGGCTTCGCGATCGAGCGCGCGGGCGGCAACCGCCCGACGAAGTGGCTGTCGGGAGCGCTGAGCTTCCCGGGCGTGGAGCGCAAGCCGGGCGAGTTCGCGGCCAGCGACGTCGCGCCGATCCAGAAGTTCCGCTGGTCGGACTACACGGTCTTCCCGGACACGACCTACACGTACAGCGTGCACCCGGTCTACGGCGAGCCGTCGAAGCCGCGGCTGGACCCGGGGCCGTCGGTGAGCGTCATGACGTCGAGCGTCACGCGCGGCGATCACCGCGTCGTCTTCAACCGCGCCGCCGCGGCCAGCCAGGCGTTCTCGCGCGAGTTCCCCGAGGTCGAGGTCGAGCTCGCCGCGGCGAAGAAGGAGCAGCGCGAGCCCGTGCTGCCGCCGCGCGTGCTGGCGTGGCTCAGCCGCGGCGCGCTCGAGCAGATCACGAGCTTCTGTGCCCGCGCGCTGGATCAGACGTGGGCGCTGGACATCGCGATCTACGAGTACGAGCTGCAGGACATCCGCGACGCGATCGACGCCGCCCGCCACCGCGGCGCCGACGTGCGGATCGTCTACCACGCCAAGCCGCGCGACCCGCAGACGGCGCTCAACGAGGAGAACACCGCCGACTGGGCCGCGAGCCAGAAGAAGGCGCGCGTCACGAGCCACATCTGCCACGACAAGTTCATCGTGGTCAGCCGCATTGACAACGAGCGGCGCACGCCGGCGGCGGTGCTGTGCGGCTCGACGAACTTCACGCACAACGGCGTCTACCGGCAGGCGAACGTCGTCCACACGGCCCTGCGCCCGGAGCTCGCGCAGAAGTACCTCGAGCTGTTCGAGGTGCTGTTCGGCGGCGCGACGCCGGCCGACACGAAGAAGTGGATCAACGTCAACAACCCGCTGTCCTCCGACGCGCCGATCGTCGCGGGCTTCTCGCCGCGCGGCGGCGAGGTCGACCTCGACCTGTTCGCGGCGGAGATCCGCGGGGCGGCCCGCGACGTGCTGTTCTGCACGGCGTTCGACCTCAACAAGCGCATCCTCGAGGCGCTCAAGGGCCAGCCGCACGACCACATCCTGCGCTTCGGCTTGCAGAACTCGCGCGACGCGATCACCGGCATCCACCGCGACCGCACCGCCGACTTCGTCGCCGTCGCGATGCTCAACCAGGGCCTCGAGGGCTTCCTCAAGGAGTCGACCGCCGGGCAGTCGGGCAACATCCTCATCCATACGAAGCTCGTCGTGATCGACTTCACGTCCGACGCGCCGACGGTCATCAGCGGCTCGCACAACCTGTCGGCGAACGCGTCGGGCGGCAACGACGAGAACTTCCTCATCATCCGCGGCGCCGTCGACGTCGCCGACTGCTACGGCGTCGAGCTCATGCGCCTCTACGACCACTACCGCTTCCGCTGGCACCAGAGCCCCCGCTCGCACGAGGGCGAGGAGCCCGCGCCGGCGCCGGCGCCCGAGGATCCGACCTGGCCCGCGGGAACGCTGTGCCCCGACGACCGCTGGACGGCGCAGTACTTCGAGGACGGCACGCTCGAGGCCGCCGACCGTCTGCGCTTCGGCGTCGCGCCGCTGTAGGCGCCTACAGGCTGTTGGCTACGAGGGAAGCGACGTCTCGACGGAACTTCGAGAAGGACGGCGCGCGCGCGGCGACCTGTTCGAGGTCCATCGCGCTGAAGAGCGCTGACATGTCGTCGGTGGCGACGTATCCGCGGGAGCCCTCCATCAGGTCGGAGATGGCCCCCTTGGCGTCGCGAACCGCCTCGGGGTCGGTGGGGGGCGACGCGTGCGAGAGGATTCCACGAAGTCCACGCAAGGACTCGATCCCGGCGAGGATCCATGCCTCGATCTCGATCTTCGGAAGGACGACGGACACCCGCAGCGCCGTCGCCGCCGCCGCGCGTGCCCGCAACTCGGTTGAGAGCGCGGCAGGGCAGTCGGCATCGGCGTCGAGGATCACGAGGATGGCCGACGCGCCGGGTCTCGTGCGCTCCGCCAGGATGATGCTGCTCTCCAGCATGTCGGGTCGAACCACGCGACTGCGCTTCACCCGAAACGGCTTGGCGATTTCGATGTCGAACACGTCCAGATCGTGCAGCACTCGTCGGGTCAGCACGCCCATCGAGAGAACCTCAGAGTGGCCTTCGACGATGGGAACGATCAACCGCGTCGCATTTCAGCCGGCGGCGAGCGCGAAGCGACAGGACCGAACAGCTTCAGCTGTTCGGCCTGGGCGGTCGCCGCTTCGGTGTCTCCGATCAACTCGCCGGCCCGCATCAGGTCCCCGAGGGTGGACAACCGGTCCCGGACAGCCTGCCGACTCATCTCGGCAAGGGTTGAGACGACCGTAGTGTTCTGAGGGTTGGTCACGACGCGCACGTCGTCATCCGACAGAGCCTTTGAGTCGAGGAGGTCTGGGCTGTGGGTGGTGACCAAGACCTGCCTGAACCGCGCGGCGTCGATGAGGATCTCGAGGATCAGCTCGCTCACCGCCGGGTGCACCGTGGCTTCGGGCTCCTCGATTCCGAGAACGGTGGCCTGGCCGGGCTGGTAGACGGCGATCAGCAGGCCCAGCATCCGCAGCGTTCCGTCGGAGACGTTCAGTGCATCGAAGGTCCAGGGATGCTTGAGGCCGACGTCCTGGCGAAACGTGATCGTCTCGAACTGTCCCATGGACTTGTGGTCGGCGGACTCGATGCCCTCCACCGCGGTCCCGAGGAGCGAGCAGATCCGCTCGTAGCGATCGGGCATCCCGTCCTTGATGCGCTTGAGAACCGCGGCTGCATTGACGCCATCCGAGCGAAGAACGTGTCCGGCGTCAGACAGCTGAGGCTTGCGCAGCTCGCTCGGCACGATGGAGTAGAACCGCATCCCGGCGAGGAAGTCGTAGATCGGCCGAAACTCCGGCGTCGCGGACGCGGCGAACAGGGCGAGTCGATCCGGCGCGACGTTCGGTCGGATCCCCTCGATGGGAGTCTTGAATCGACCCGCCTCGACCTCGAACGTGTGAGAGGTGCCCAGGACGTTGCTGATGTGACAGCGCTCGTGTGCGACGGAGAACCGCTCGGGCTTCTCTGCGGCGATCTCGAAGGAGTAGTCGGCGACCTGATGAGGTCCGAGATCGACGATCAGCCGAAGGCCGATGTGGGTGGGATGTCCTCCGGACCGGCGTCGCACGGCCGACAGCCCGCCACGATTCTTGAAGGCGAGCTCGATCGAGTCGGTCAGGCATTGGCTGACGAACGCCAGAGCGTCGAGGACGTTGCTCTTGCCTACGCCGTTGGCACCGACGAACATCGTGAGGTCGCCCAGATCGACGACGGCCTTGCCGATGCTCTTGTAGTTGCGGATCTGGACCTGCCGGATCCGACCGATCGCTGGAGCCTCGCTGCGCGCGCGGCGATACTCGCTGAGGTCGGCGAGGGACACGCTGCGAGTATCGCTGGTCCGTCGACCGCGGCGCTACGGGAACGAGGCTGTTCTGCTGGTCGATGCCTACAGGCCAGGTGGGTGACGCGCGACGAAGCCCGCGTTGCTGCGCAGCTCGCGCGACCAGCGGGTGCCGCCGCCGCCCAGCGCCGACGTGTCGAAGCGCCAGCCTGCGATCACCATGTACGCGTGGCCGGCGTTCGCGTAGACCGTGATCCACTGGCCCGGCCCCGGCTCGCCCCAGCTCATGAACGGCCCCGACGCCATCGGTGAGGAGACGAGGCCGGCGGCGGCGAGCGCGTAGCTGACCGACCCCGAGCAGTCGTACGCCGCCGCCTGGAAGCCCGCGTGGCCGCCGCCGTAGACGTACGGCAGACCGGCGATCGCGTTGCCGGCGGCCATCACGAGCGCGACCGCGCGCGGCGCGCCGGCCGGCGGCTGGGCGAAGCCGCCGGCGTTCGTCCGGATGCCGGCCCGCGCCATGCGCGCGAGGCGCTTGCGCAACGACGCGAGCGAGTCCTGCACGCGGTGGAGGGCGGCGGAGTTCGCGCCGCGCGCGGCCAGCCGGCGCTCCTGCACCCGCAGCAGCGCCGTCTCCAGCGCCTGGGCGCGGTCGCGGCGGCGCTCGAGCGTCTCGGCGAGGCGCAGCTCGTGCGCCTGCATCGTCGCCAGCGCGTCGGCCTGCTTGGCGACCTGCGCGCGCGACGTGCGGGCCTGGTCCATGATCCGCGCGTTCTGCTTGGCGACGCGCTTGAGGAAGTCGGCCTGCTCGAGCAGCTCCTGAAAGCCCCTGGCCCGGATGATGACCGAGACGATGTCCGGCTGCGGGTTGCGGTAGGCCGCGAGCAGGTTCGCGCGCAGCGCGTCGGTCGCGTCGCGCTGGCGGTTGACGAGGCGCGTGAGGCGCTCGCGCGAGCGCACGAGCGCGCTCTCGACGCGGCCGAGCTTGGCCTGCTGCTCGCCGACGTCGGCCTGCACGGCGCGCAGCCGGCGCTGCGCGGAGGCGAGGCCGGCGGACGAGTTGCGGATGCGCGCGGTCTCCGATGCCACCGCGGCGCGCAGCGCCTCCGCGCGGTTGGCCTTCGACTGGATGCGGCTGGAGAGGTCGGCACCGGCCGAGCTCGTGAGGATCGCGACGGCCGCGGCGGCGCACAGCGCCAGCGCGCAGATGATCAGGAGTCGGCGAAGGGGAGCGATCGTCATCGGCAAGGCGCGGTCGCACGAGGGCAGCACGACCGCCACCCCCGGCCGACGGCGAGCCGGCGACGCTATCAGCGGTCCTCGCGGATGCACGGGTGACCCCTGCTCCTGCACGCAATCGTGCAGTAGCGTCGGCGCGGTGAGCGCGGACGACGTCTGGATCGGTCTCGACGTCGGCACGCAGAGCGCGCGGGCTGTCGCCGTGACCGGCGACGGCTGCGTCGTCGGCAGTGGCAGCGTCGCGCTGCACAGCCGGCGCGACGGCGAGCGCCACGAGCAGGACCCGCGCTCGTGGTGGCCGGCCGTCGCCGCGGCGAGCCGCGCGGCGCTGGCCGGCGTGGCTTCGGCGCGCATCCGCGGCGTCGCGACGTGCGCGACGTCGGGGACCATGCTGCTCGTCGACGCCGGCGGGGAGCCGCTGACGCCCGGGCTCATGTACGACGACGGCCGCGCGGGCGAGCAGGCCGCGCGCCTGAGCGGTGCGCTCGGGACGCCGATGTCCACGTCGTGGGTGCTGCCGAAGCTCCTGTGGCTGCTCGAGCAGGAGCCGCGGCTCGCGCGCGGCGCGCGCCTGGCGCACCAGGCCGACGTCGTGACGCGCGCGCTCGCCGGCCACGCCGTCGCGTCGGACTCCAGCCACGCGCTGAAGAGCGGCTACGACCAGCTGCGCGAGTGCTGGCCGGCGCTCGGCGTGCCGGACGGCCTGCTGCCGGCGGTCGTGCGCAGCGGCACGCGGCTCGGTGAGGTGTGCGCGGACGCGTGCGCCGACACCGCCATCCCCGCCGGCACGCCGATCGTCGCCGGCATGACCGACGGCTGCGCCGCGCAGCTTGCCGCGGGCGCGCTGCGCGAGGGCGACTGGAACGCCGTGCTCGGCACGACGCTCGTGCTCAAGGGCTACGGCAGCCGGCGCGTGCACGATCCGGGCGGCGTCCTCTACAGCCACCGCGCGCCCGACGGCGGCTGGCTGCCCGGCGGCGCGTCGAGCAGCGGCGCCGGCGTCCTGAGCGCGGAGTTCGCGGGTCGCGACCTCGCCGAGCTCGGACGGCGCGCCGAGGCGTTCGCGGGCACGCGCGTCCTCGCCTACCCGCTCGTCTCGCGCGGCGAGCGCTTCCCGTTCTCGGCTCCCGACGCGCAGGCGTTCACCGTCGGCGAGCCGTCGGACGAGGCGGAGCGCTTCGCGGCGCTGCTGCAGGGCGTCGCGTTCGTCGAGCGCCTGTGCCTGGACTACGTCGACCTGCTCGGCGCGCCGACGGCCGGAGCGTGGACGCTCACCGGTGGCGCGACGCGCAGCCGCGCGTGGTGTGCACTGCGCGCCGACGTGCTCGGCCGGCCGGTGCGCCTCGTCGAGCAGCCGGAGGCGGCGGTCGGGATGGCGGTGCTGGCGGCCTCGGCGTGCGGCAGCGCCGCGCTGGCCGCCACCGCCGACGCGATCGTGCGCACGCGCGAGGCGCTGCAGCCGCGCTGCGACGCCGCGCCGCGCCTGCTCGACTCGTACGCCCGCTTCGTCTGCGAGCTCGAGCGGCGCGGCTGGCTCGGGCCGGCGCTCGCGCGCCACGCGCGCGAGCGCGCGGGCGCCTGAGGCGGGGCGGTTTCTGCACGCATGCCGTGCGCACCCCGCCGGCGCCGGCGCCGGCCGCTGGGACGCGCGAGCGCTCGTCCCGCCGGCGCCGGCGCCGCTGGGACGCGCTGGCGCTCGCCCACGCGATCGCCCAAGCGGCGCATCGCGTCGCCGAGCGCTATGACCCGTGAGAACCCTTCGCGGCGAGCTTGAAGGCGCCGGTGCCGAAGTTCTGGTTGCACGTCATCGTCGTTCTCGTGTCGTGGCAGGACAGGTCGCCGGGAAAGACGATGTTCTGGTTGGTCGGCAGCGTGTCCCCACGTCGTGTGAGCCGCAGAGCGACGCGCTTCGCCCTGCCGGTGGGCGCGAGGCTGTAGGCCCGCCGCGTGGACAGCAGCTCGCAGGCGACGTGGTTCGGCTTCGGGGTCCAGGTACAGCGAACGTTGGCGCTGGGCGTCGAGAAGCGACACGGCTGCGTCGCGCTGTTCGGGCCGCTGCAGGCGAAGTGCTGTCCGGCCGAACCTGCGACGCGCGTCGTCTGACCGGCGATCGCGGTTGGCGCCGTGGCGCTGACCAGCAGCGCGGTGGCGACGAGAAGGCGCTTCGGGGATCTGTTCATGTACCCGACGGTACGCCCGCGCCCATGACACGCCCGCCCACCCCAGGTGTTCGATTCCGCCACCGTCGCTGCGAACCTCCGAACCAGATGCTTGCCAGAAGCTCGTCGTCGCGTGTCAGCCGAGGTGGCGCAGCATCGGCCACTCCTGCGACCAGGGACGTCGCGGCGCGCGACAGATCGTGACCATCCGGCCTTGTTCTTCGTTGTCGACGCCGGCACCGTTGTCGATCCGCGCGGCCACCCGGCAGTCGCGCAGATGTGCCGCCACGTCGCCGGGATCCAGCCCGACCGCGATCACCGGCCTGTCGCCATCCGGAGGAGGTCCCCAGTAGCCGTAGGCGTTGTGGCCGCTGTAGGCCCGCGGCAGCCCGAGCGCGGGGCCGTAGTGGTCGATCGCGCCCGCCTCGCCGTAGTTCTGGGTGAGTATCACCGCGTGCTTGGAGTCGGGCAGCCGGCGGATCACCCGGGCCACGGTCTGCGTGAGCTGCGGCCATCCGATCGTCTCGCCGACGTCCTCGTTGAGCGCGAGCACCGGGTCGAGGCGGTCCACGGGAAGCACGGGCAGCGCAAGGACGAGGCTCACCGCAGCACTCGCGGCGATCGCCGCCGCGAGCAGCCCACCCCGCACGCGCCGCCGGCCGGCCATCAACCAGCGGTCGACCGGCGCAGCCCCGGCGGCGATCAGGACGGGCAGCAGCCCGGCGAGGTAGTACGGCTTGCCGCCGGTCGCCATGAAGACGCCGGCCAGCACGACCCAAGCCCATGCGACGAAGCGCACGTCACGCAGCGCGGGGTCGCGAAAGAGCCTGACCAGACCCGCGATCCAGACCGGCGCGAGCGGCGGGCTGACGAGCAGGACCTGGAACGGCACGATCGCCCACCAGGCCTCCGAGCTCGTGGACGCACCGGCGGCGACGGAGCGCGAGACGTCGAGCTGCGGCCAGCCATGGGCCGCCTGCCACGCGATCCACGGCGCCCACAACGCGAGCGCGATCGCGACACCAGACCAGACATACCGGTTGCGCAGCAGCTGCCGCGGTCCGGTCACGACCACCCCCACGAAGAGCCCCACGGCCAGGAACGCGGGCAGCGCCTTGTTCAGCAGCCCGACGCCGAGTACGACGCCGGCGAGCAGCCACAGCCGATCGTCGCCGCCGCGCACGGCGCGCACGGCGAGCCACGTCAGCGCCGTCCACGCGAGCAGGTCGAACGTCGACGTGCTCAGCCAATGGCCCGTGACGAGCACGATCGAAGCGACCGCGGCGCAGGCGGTCGCCAGCAGCTGCGCGCGTCGCCCACCGCCGAGCTCGCCGGCCAGCAGGCCGCACAGCAGCACCGTGAGTCCCGCGGCGAGTGCCGCGGGGACGCGCAGCACCGTCAACGAGCTCGGGGCGATCTCGCTCGTCGCGCGCGCGATCAACGGCGTCAACGGCCCCTGATCGGCATACGACCACGCGAGGTGATCGCCCGTCGCGAGGAAGTACAGCTCGTCGCGGTGAGGGCCGTAGCCGGACGCCGACGCCACCAGCACGACCGTCACAGCACCCGCGACGAGCCACACGATCCTGCCCACGCCCCGCAACGTAACGCACCCGCGACCCTCCGTGGCACCACGGACGTGGCTTCCGCGGCATCCGCCACGTGCGTTTGCAACGACGGCCCGATGCCGCGCGGACGGCTGCCTCGGCGTCGCGGCGCGTCCAGTTCAGCAACCTACGTTGACAGCGCGTGGAACGTCAACTACCGTTGACGCCATGGCATTCGTCCCAACCGACGAGGAAGCGGTTCCGAAGGATCCCGCCGAGGGCCTGGCGGCGGTCGTCGCGCTGCGCCGGCTCGCCGACCGCCTCGAGGCGGGCCAGGTCGAGCGCGCGGTCGCCGACGGCTGGTCGTGGCGCGAGATCGCGGCCGCGCTCGGCGTCAGTCGCCAGGCCGTCCACAAGAAGCACGCCAAGCGCCTCAAGGCGCGCGGCATCGACACCGGGAGGCGCGATGTTTGAACGCTTCACACGCGACGCGCGCGTCGCCATCGACCGCGCGCAGGACGTCGCGCGCCGCCTGGGCGCCGAGCACGTCGAGCCCGAGCACCTGCTCGTCGCGCTCGCCTGCGGCCATGCCGACGCGGCCTCGCAGGCGATCGCCGACGTCGGCCTGGACGCCGGCGCGATCGAGGATGCGATCGAGCAGGATCTCGTCGCGGCGCTCGAGATCGTCGGCGTGCCGGCGGAGGTCGTCGCAGCGACGCCGATCCACCCGCGCGCCGACCGGCCCGGCTTCTCGCTCGCGTCCAGGCAGGTCCTCGAACAGGCGCTGGCGACGGTGCTGCGCCGCGGCGAGCGCGGCATCGGCAGCGAGCACGTGCTGCTCGGGCTGGTCGATCCGCCGGCCGTCGGCGTCGGCCGCGTCCTGCGCGCGCTCGACGTCGAGCCGCGGCGACTCGCCGACATCGTGCAGGTCGAGATGGCGGCGCGGCGCTGATAGCTTTCCTGCGGCGATGCCGTATGACGCCCCCGGGCACGCGGACGAGCTCTCCGACGAGCTGCGCGACCGCTGGAACGAGACGATCGCGCGCGCCTACGAGTCGCAGAACGACGCGCTGAAGTCGCGCTTCTTCTCGCTCGATCCCGACGCGCTGCAGGACGCGACCGCGACCGACGCGATCACGTGGCCCGGCGACCCAGGCAAGCCGGCGTTCTGCGTCGGCGAGGACAACGCGCAGGCGCTGTCGGACTGGGGCCTGACCGGCCGCCGCGCGGTCCAGCTGGAGTACTGCGAGTACATGGTGCTCACCGCCCGCGACGCGACCGGCGCGCTGCGGCCCAAGCGCGTCGAGATCACGACGGAGTTTCGCGAGTACTGGGCCTGCGTCGCGATGCACGACCCCGACAAGGTGCGCGCGATGGCGACCGACGTGCTCGGCGCCGAACCCTCGTGGCAGGAGCTCTACGGCGTCGCAGACCCGCACGCGCTGAGCGCCGACGAGCGCGAGATCGCCTTCGGCCACACCGTCGCCGGGCACGGCAACGACCGCCGCCTGCGCGTCGCGGGCGTGCCGGCACAGCCGACGGGGCGCTTGAACATGGAGCGCGCGCTGTTCATGACGCACCCGATCAACGGCATCGACGACCTCATCTACGTCGCGATCTTCGGCGCGCACGCATACTGCGTCTCCGAGCGCGACCAGCGCCGCCAGGCCTCCGGCGACGACGTCTTCAGCGCCTTCAAGGTCACGCACCTCGCCTGCAACCATGCCGATCCGACAATCTCGCTCGGCGTCTACGACCTCGTCTACCACGGCGCGCAGGTCGCCTTTCGCAACCCGCTCGGGATGTACATCCGCCCGCCGAACCTCGACGCCTTCTCCTACGGCGCGGGCCCGGTTCCGCAGGAGTGGGTGCGCTTCAGTCGCGGGAGCCCCGGCTCCTACCAGCGCCTGGTCTTCGGGCCCCCCGACGACCACGAGGCCTTCCTCGACGACATCACCCTGTCGGTCGGCGCGTCCGAGCAGCCGCTCGTCGGCGGCTATCAGCTGCTGCGCGAGCTCGAGATCGGGCCGCTGATGCAGTCGGCCGCGACCGACCCGATCGGCGACGCGGAGTGGGAGCTGCTCGAGCCGGCGCCGGGCACGATCGCCTGCGACGACGCCGAGTCCTGCAAGCCGGTGCGCGAGCTGCTGGCGCGCTTCGAGGCCGAGCGCGCCGGCCGCAAGGCCCCCCGCACGATGCCCGAGCCCGCGCCCGGATGAGCGCAGCGCCGCTGCAGGAGGGCATCTACCACGCGCCCGGCCGGCGCCCGGGTCGCCACTTCGGCTTGCTGTTCCTGCGCGTGCGACCGGGCTTCGACGCGTCGGCCGCCGCCGGCGAGCTCGGCAGGCTGTGGGAGACCTATCAGCAGCTGAAGGCCGGCCGCGTGCGCGACCTGCCGGGCGTCGCGCTGCCGGTCGAGAACGACGCGATGACGGTCCTGCTCGGGTTCGGGCGCAACGCGTTCGAGCTCGACGGCACGGCGCTCGCGCGACCGCACGGCCTCGCCGACGCGTACCTCTTTCGCTCCGCCGACCCGGCAGGCGGCGGGCCGCTGCTGCGCGGCTCGGGTCTGCGCTACGCGCCCGACGTGCGCGCGAACCTGGCGACGGAGGCGTTCTGCATCCAGGTCATCGCCGAGTCCAAGCTTGCCGTCGACCGCGCCGTCGTCGAGACGTGGAAGGCGCTCGCCGACCGCGGCGAGCCGGTGCTCGAGCTGACGACGTTCTACCTCGGAAACCAGCGCAACGACCACCGCAGCTGGATCGACTTCCACGACGGCCTGTCGAACCTGCGCAGCGAGGATCGTGAGAGCGTCATCGCGATCGGGCCGGGCGCCGACGAGGCCTGGGCCGTCGGCGGCACATACCTCGCCTTCCTACGGCTCGCGGTCGACCTCGCCGGATGGCGGCGGCTCGGGCGCGCCGACCAGGAGCTCGCCGTCGGGCGCGACAAGCTCAGCGGCTGTCCGATCGTGGCGTTCGACGGCCCGGACCCGCGCGCCGATCCCGGCTGCCCCGTCGCCGGCACGCAGATCTCCGAGTCGGCGAACGACGGGCCGTTCGCCGAGCCGCCGGAGGTCTCCGACGCGCGCCTGCGGACGAGCCACGTGCAGCGCGCCAACCACCACGTCCGTCCGGCGAGCGACTCCGGCTCGCGGCGGGTCTTCCGCCAGGGCTACGAGTTCCTCGAGTGGGCCGCAGAAGCCCCCGGCTTTCGCGCCGGCCTGAACTTCGTCAGCTTCCAGGACACCCCCGCGCGGCTGCTGAAGATGCTGACCGCCGCCGGCTGGCTCGGGGGCGCGAACTTCGGTGGCGACGAGCTCGGCCACCCGGAGCTCGCGAGCCTGCTGAGCGTCCATGCCGCGGGCGTGTACTTCGTGGCGCCGGTGGTCGCGGGTGAGCCGTTTCCGGGCGCGGCGGCGCTCGGCGTCGAGGTCGTCGCGCCGCCCGAGCCCGCACCGCTCAGGCCGACGACGGTCGCCGGCGGCGCGCCGGCGGCGGCGGGCTAGTCGTGGCGCGCGAGCCCACGCTGTGGGAGTCCGTCAGCCGCGCGCCGGACCCGCGCCTGCGCGGCGCCGTCCTGTCGTACACGGGCTACGTCGAGCACGCGTGCGCGCCGATGCGCCGCCTGGAGGTCCCGTTCGCGGGCATCCCGATGATCCTCAGCCTCGGCCCGTCGCTGCTCGTCGACGGCGTGCGCCAGCGCTCGTTCGTCGCCGGCCTCGACGACACGCTGACGATCACCGAGTACGACGGCGAGCAGCGCGGCATCCAGGTGAACCTCACGCCGCTCGGTGCGCGCCGCCTGCTCGGGCTGCCGATGGGCCAGCTCGCGCGCCGCGTCGTCGCGCTCGACGACGTGCTCGGTCCCGCGGGCGGGCGCCTCGTCCAGCGCCTGCAGGACGCGCCGGGCTTCGCGGCGCGCTTCGCGCTGCTCGACGCCGCGCTGCTGGCGCGGCTGCGCGACGCCGCGCCGGTCGCGGCGGAACTCGAGCACGCCTGGGCGCGGCTGCGCCGCAGCGACGGCGCGGTCGCGATCGCGACGCTCGCCGCGGAGGTCGGCTGGAGCCGGCGCCACCTCACCCAGCGCTTTCGCGACGACGTCGGCCTGCCGCCGAAGGCGGTCGCGCGCATCCTGCGCTTCGAGCGCGTGACGCGCACGCTGCGAGCGCGCGACGGCGCCGGCCTGGCGGACGTCGCCTACGCCTGCGGCTACGCCGACCAGGCGCACCTCAACCGCGACTTCCGCGCCTTCGCCGGCACGACGCCGACCGGCTACGCCGCACGCCTGCTGCCGGGCGGCGCCGGGGTCGCCGCGGACGGGTTCCCAAACGTCCAAGACGCGCTCGCGCCCGCGGCGTAGGTTGGCGACATGACCATCTATCCCTCGCTGCGCTACCACGACGCCCGCGCCGGCATCGACTTCCTCGTCGAGGCCTTCGGCTTCACCGAGAAGGAGGCCCACGCCGACGACGAGGGCACCATCCACCACGCCGAGCTGACCGGCTTCGGCGGCATCGTCATGCTCGGCACCGAGCCCGAGGGCGGCGACCCGCGCTGGGGCGCGCACGCCGGCCTGAGCTGGCTGTACCTCTCGACCGACGACCCCGACGCGCTGTACGAGCGTGCCGTCGCCGCCGGCGCGGTCGTCGCGCGCGAGCTCCAGGACACCGACTACGGCTCGCGCGACTTCTCCGTCCGCGACCTCGAGGGCAACATCTGGAGCTTCGGCACGTACGCCCCGTGAGGCCCGCGAGGGCGGCTAGACTCGCGCCATGTCCGACGACGACGAGCTGTTCGGCGCCGAGCACGTGCGCGTATACCGCGAGACCGGCGGCGCGCGCGGCTACCACTGGCGCGGCACGAAGATCCTGCTGCTGACGACGACCGGGCGCACCTCGGGCGAGCCGCGCACGACGCCGCTGATCCACGGCGTCGACGGCGACCGCTGGGTGGTCATCGCCTCGAAGGGCGGCGCGCCCGAGCACCCCGACTGGTACCTGAACCTGCGGGCCGATCCCGCGGTCACGATCGAGGTCGAGGCCGACGAGATCCCCGTCACGGCGTCGGCCGCCGAGGGCGAGGAGCGCAGCCGGCTGTGGGCGGCGATGCGCGAGCAGTGGCCCGCGTATGACGACTACCAGAGCCACACCGACCGCGAGATCCCGGTCGTCGTGCTGACGCGCCGGTAGTCGCCACTACATCGGCGCGCCGGGCACCGGCTCGCGCGCCGGCAGCAGCTCCTGCAAGCGCAGGTTCTCCAGTGGGTCGAGCACCGAGTGCTGGGCGCAGGCCGGCACGAGCGTGCCCGACTCGGGGTGCGCCATCGCGTACGAGCACGCCTGCAGGCGCTGCTGTGTCTCGAGGATCCGGGGGTCGTCGCTGACCTCGCCGCGTTGCAGCAGCTCCCAGGCCGGGCGCACGTGGCGGGCGTCCATGAACGAGTGCATGACGTACGTCACCGCCCGCGGCCGCTGCCGGCGGATCGCGCGCGGGCCGCCGAGCCGGCGCACGAGCCGCGCCGCCCATGGCAGCCCGCTGCGCAGCACGGCCGGATGACGCGCGACGGCCCGCGCGCAGCGCGCGGCCCGCAGGCCTCGGCCGCCGTCGTCGAAGTCCATGCCGCCGAACGCCGCGAGGAAGTCCGCCAGCGCGCGTGCGTCGCGGGGGTCGTCCTCGTCCAGCAGCGTCTCGTAGCGATCGCCGACGTACACGCCGTGCGCGGTGCGGTTGCAGCGCACGTCGCCCACCTGCTCGGCGTTGAAGTGCAGCCGCCCGCCGGCGCCCTCCTCGATGCGCCGCCAGACCTCGTCGCCGCAGACGTCGCGATAGGCGTCCTTCCAGCGCGCCTGGTTGCCGATGAACGCCGCCGGCTGGAAGGAGAACATGCGAAAGCCCATCCCGCGGCAGTCGCGCACGAGCTGTGGGATCTGGTCGATGTTGCGCGGCGTGACGGTGATGTTGTGGGCGAGGTAGTGCGTGACGCCGTGCTCGCGCTGCAGGCGTGCGAACAGCTCGCAGAAGCGCGCGCGGTACGGGTGCAGGTCGGATTCGGCGCCGGCGCGCGCGATCCCGCGCCGGCCGTACATCATCGAGTCGAAGTGCCCGGCGAACGCGAGGTGCTCGAAGCGCCGCTCGCCGGTCCGCGGATCGATCGCCAGCGCGACGAGGTAGTCGTAGTCGAAGTCGCCGTGCGTCATCGACATCGGCTTGCGCCCGTGGCGGATCATCGCCCGCAGCGCGCGAGCGTGATCCTCGGCGCCCAGCAGCGTCACCTCCCCGCCGATGAGCTGCGCGTGCTGCCCCGGCCCGCGCATGCGGCGCAGCAGCGCCATCTGCGCGTCGACCTCAGCCTCGGTGTGGTCGCCGTCGGTGCGCACGCGGTTGGCCTCCTTGGCGTGGTAGCACGGCGTGCAGGCGAGGTCGCACCTCGGAAACACGCCGTGCGTGCCCTCGCAGCCGGACATCCGCTTGCCGAGCATCTGGTTGGGCTGCTGGACGTGCGCCGGCAGCGACTCCCAGCGCTCGGCCAGCGCGCGCACGAGATCCGGATGCTCCGGGCGCGTCGCGATCTCCAGCTCGCGCAATCTCCTCAGGGGCGACGCCATCTCGACGACGCTAGCGCGTCGGGTGCGCGCGCGGATCAGCTTGCGCGGAGCTCCTGCAAGATCGCGCATGCCGCCGCTGCGATTGCCAGCATCTGGACATGACCGCGTGCTGGACCCCAAGCCGACGCATGCTGAGCGCCATGGCGCTGCTGCTCGTGGGCGGTGCCGTGCTCTCCGGGCCGGTCGCCCTGGGGTGCGCCGTCGCGTACGTGGCGCTCTCGACGCTGGCCGTTCTCCGGCTCGCGCTGGACGCCATGCGTCGAGCGCTGGCATGGCTTGCGCGCTCGGCGCGACGCGCCGGCGCCACCACCGGCGCCGCTTTGCGCTGGTCGTTGCACTGGACGGCACGGACGGTTCTGGCGCCGCTGCTCGTCGTTACCGGTCCGATGCTCCTGCTGTGGCGCGTCGGATCGCCGCCTGCGCTCGTCCTGCTGGGATGGCCCCTCGCGATCGCGGTCGGCTGCGCGCACGCGGCGCGTGCTGAGATCCGGCAGGCGCTACGCGAGATCGCGGAGCTCGTGTCGGTGGGCGATCTCGTCCTTGCCGTCGTGTCGTGGGAGATCGCCGCCGGGCTGCTGACCGTGGGGTTCCTGCGCGCGCCGAGCCCCGATCGCGCGTTCTTCGGCGTCGTCGCCGGCGTCGACGTGACGCTGCTCGCGGCGGCGGCGCTGGTCGTGGCCTTTCCTCCCGCCTGGAGCGCGAGCCGCATGCCGTTCACCTGGATCGCGACCAGCGTCATGGTCATGGCTGCGGGGCTCTTGGCAGCGCTCGTCGGCGCGCTCGGCGGGGCGGCGGGCCCGGTGCTCGTCGCGCTCTCCGTGAGCCCGATCGCGCCGGCGATCGCCGCGTTTCTCAACAGGGCGCACACGCTCGTCCCACGCGCCGCACCGGAGCAACGGTCGGCGCTGGTCGACGGATCCCCGACGCGATCGTTGGGCGCCCGGAGCAACCCGACGTGGACCGTCTCCTCGACCGACGTTCAACGCACGACGCGGTACAGCCGCACGAGCCGCGCCGGCGAGACGCCGGCGACGTACAGCCAGCGGATGACGAACCACGCGAGCACCGTGCGTGCGATCCCGATCGCGCGCCAGCGCCGTGACGAGGTGCTCGCCGGGCCTGGCAGGCAGCGCGTCGCGCCGGGCCCGCGCTCCAGGCGGCGGACGAAGTCGTAGTCGTCCATGATCGGGATCTCGCGGAAGCCGCCGAGCTCGTCGAAGCGCTCGCGCCGCACCCACAGCGACGAGTCGCCGTAGTAGAAGCCGTGGCGGCGCTGCAGGCGGTAGACCGCGCCGAGCAGGCGTGCGAACGTCCCGCCGCCGTCGAAGCGCAGCGCGAAGTTGCCGCCCTGCACGCCGGCCGTGCCCCACGCCGCGGCGAGCGAGGCGTAGGCGTCGCGCGGCAGGCGGCTGTCGGCGTGCAGGAACAGCAGCACGTCGCCGCCGGCTGCGCGCGCGCCGGCGTTGCACTGCGCCGCGCGGCCGCCGCCGGCGCGCAGCACGACCGGCGCCGCGGGGTGCGCGCGAGCGAGCGCGACGGTCGCGTCGCGCGAGCCGCCGTCGGCGACGACGAGCTGCCAATGGCCCGGCAGCCGCGCGAGGTCGTCGAGCAGCGCCGGCAGCTCGCGTGCCTCGTCGAGCGTCGGGATCACGATCGAGACGAGCGGCGAGGCGGGCGTCGCGAGCGCCGTCACGCGGGCGCCGGCCGCGCGAAGAACCCGACGATCCGCCGCAGCCTCCCGTCCTCGTCGCGCTCGCCGACGTCGAGCCCGTCGATGACGACCGCGCCGTCCGGGCTCAGCAGCTGCCAGCCGAAGCGCACCCAGTCGTGGTGCTCGTCGACGTCGCTCGACAATACGAGGCGGTGTCCGGGCAGGCGCTCCTGGAAGTCGCCGAGGTGCGCGATCAGCGCCTCGCGCCCGCGCACGACCGCCGTCGGGTCGCAGTAGACGCCGTCCGCCGCCCAGCAGCGTTCCAGCAGCTCGCGCCGTGCGTGCTCGTCGGGCTCCTGCCAGGCGGCGCCGTAGAGCGCCACGACCTTGCCGGCGGCGAGCGGCGACTCTGGTTCGGAAGCCATCGCGGCGGACCCTACGCGCGCGGCACGCAAACGCAAACGCAAAGAAGAGGGCTTGACGACACGCCACCATCCTGCAACACTGAACCACATGGTTCAGCATCAACGGATCGATCGGACGCTCTCGGCGATCGCGGACCCCACGCGCAGGGGCGTTCTCGAACGCCTGGGTCGCGGCAGCGCGACGATCAGCGAGCTCGCCGAGCCGTTCGGGATCTCGCTGACCGGCATGAAGAAGCACGTCCGCGTGCTGGAGGAGGCCGAGCTCGTCACGACCGAGAAGGTCGGGCGTTCGCGGCGTTGCAGCCTCGGCCCGCGGCGCCTGGACGACGTCCAGGAGTGGATGGAGACATACCGACGGATGCTCGACGAGCGCCTCGACCGGTTCGGGGAGCTCTTGGAACGAACGAAAGGAACGACGACATGACCAGCCAGGACACGATGACCGCCACGATCACGACGCCGAGCGATCGCGAGATCCGCATCGAGCGCATCTTCGACGCGCCGCGAGACCGCGTGTTCGCGGTCTACACCGATCCAGAGCTCATCCCGCAGTGGTGGGGCCCGCGCGGCACGACCACGGAGGTCGAGCGAATGGACGTGCGCAGCGGCGGCGACTGGCGCTTCGTGGCGCACAACTCCGACGGCTCGCGGACGGGCTTTCGCGGGACCTACCGCGAGGTCAGCCCGCCCGAGCGGATCGTGCAGACGTTCGAATGGGACGGCATGCCGGGCTACGTCTCGGTCGAGACGGCGACGTTCGAGGACCTGGGCGAGCACACGAAGGTCACGACGGTCTCGATCTTCCACACGACCGAGGAGCGCGACGGCATGCTCGGCTCGGGCATGGAAGGCGGGCTCAACGAGACCTACGCGCGCCTCGACGAGCTGCTGGCGACGCTCGCCGACGGCTGAGCCCCGCGTCACACCGCGCACTGGAACGCCTGCGGCAGCGACCCGTCGCCCAACCGCAGCGTCAGGAAGCGCTCGACGACGAGCCGCTTGGCCTCGGCCAGCGGCACGTCGCCCGCCGCGACGAGGAAGTCCGGCGACGAGCGCAGGTCGCCGCCGACGGGGTGCCAGTGCGCGCCGTCGGCGGTGATCGTCAGCTCGGGCACCATCACGGCGTCCGACACGGCGATCGCGCCGGCGGCCGCGGCGCCGGCCGCGAAGCCGCGCCGAACGAGCGGCCGCACGGCGAAGTCGTCGCCCGCGATGCCGAGCGCGGCCAGCAGCTCGCGCAGCTCGTCGACCTCGCCGGCGTTCTCGGGCGTCGCCGTCATCGCGACGCGCAGCGCCAGGCCGAGGCTCGCCGCATGGCGCAGGCCCTCCATCGCCACGGCCCACGAGCCGGCGCCACGCCAGCGGTCGTGCGTCGCGGCGCGCGCGCCGTCGATCGAGGACTGCAGCGTCAGGCGCGGGCGACCGGCGAGGCGCGCGAGCTGCGCGCGCCGGCGGCCCGTGAAAAGCATCACGTTCGTCAGCACGACGGTCGTCATCCGATCGGACGCGTACTCGATCATCTCGACGATCCGTGGATGCACGAACGGCTCGCCGCCGGTCAGGTAGAGCTCCTCGAAGCCTTCGCGCAGCGCCTCGTCGACGAGCGCGCGAAAGCGTGCCGCCGGCAGCTCGCGCCGGCGCGCCGCCGGCGAGCTGGCGACCGCGCAGTAGTCGCAGGCGAGGTTGCAGTGGAAGTTCGAGTAGACCCACAGCCGCGGCGGAAACAGCGCCGTGCCGAACAGCGACACGACCGGCCGCGCGCCGTCGACGGCGGCGGGCGCGTCGGCCCAGCTGGCCCCGTCGAGCGCGAACGCGCTCGGCATCGCGTCGCGGTAGACGTGGTAGGCACCGCGGGCGCGCTCGCGCGGCGGGACGACCTCTAGGCACGTCGTCCACCAGCCCGTCTCGATCGTCTCGACGAACGGCTCGGGCAGCCCCGCCGCGCGCATCGACGCCGCCTGCGCGCGCCAGTCGTAGGCCAGCGCGACGACCTCGACGCCGCGGATCTCGCCGTCGCAGAGGTCGATCACCGCGTAGGACACCTCGCGGCGCCCGTCGTTGGCGGGGCGCCCGAGGGCGCCGACGTTGACGATCCGCGTGCCGGCGACCTCGCGCTGCCAGGGGATGCCGGTGTGCGTGCACAGCAGCAACCGCGCGCCGCTCGCTCGCACGCGCAGCTCGAGCTCGTCGTCGTCCAGCGACTCCCACATGAAGTCGTTGATCGCCAGCGGCGAGCCGTGGACCATGTGGACGTCGACGCCGCCGATCTGCGTGCGCAGCTCGCGCGGCAGCTCGGCCATCCAGGCGGCGAAGTCCGCCGACGTGTTGGCCTTCGTGTAGTCGTACATCAGCTGCGCGTAGTGGTTGTCGCGCTCGTCGGCGTAGCCGCAGCCACAGTCGTCGTCGCCGCGGCCGATCGCGACGTCGTAGTTGCCGGCGATCGTCGTCGCTTCGAGCTCGTCGAGCAGCGGGCGGACGTCGTCGCAGGCGGCGCCGAAGCCGCCGAGATCGCCGAGGCAGTACAGCCGCTCGCATCCGCGCGCCCGCGAGTCGTCCGCCAGCGCGCGCAGTGCGTAGGGGTTGGAGTAGACGCCGCCGAAGGCGCCGATGCGCGTCATGGTCGAAGTATCGTGCGCGGCAGGGGGTCGCAAAGATCATCGAGAGGGAGGTTCATGCCGCGCATCGCCATCGTGGGGGCCGGCCCGATCGGGCTGGAGGCAGCGCTCGCCGCGGCGCGCCGCGGCGACGACTTCACGGTCTACGAGTCCGCCGCGACGGTCGCCGGGCACGTGCGCGGCTGGGGGCACGTGCGGACGTTCACGCCATGGTCGATGAACGTCTCGCCGCGGATGCGCGACGCCGTGCCGAGCGCTCCCGGCGGCGACGCGCTGCCGACCGGCGCGCAGCTCGCCGACGAGCTGCTCGAGCCGGTCGCGGCGACCGCGGCGCTGCGCGGGCGCATCCGCCTGCGCACGCGCGTGCTCGCGATCGGCCGGGAGGGCCTGCTCAAGCACGAGGCGGTCGGCGACCCGCGTCGCGCCGCGCGCCAGTTTCGCCTGCTGCTCGCCCGCCCCGACGGCAGCGAGGCGATCGCGCATGCCGACGTCGTCATCGACGCGACCGGCACCTATGGCCACCCCAACCGCCTCGGCGACGGCGGCATCGACGCCGTCAACGAGCGCGCCTTCGAGGATCGCATCGCGCGCCGCCTGCCGCCGCTCGCCGAGCGGCCGCGCGACTGGGCCGGCAGGACGATCCTGCTGACGGGCTCCGGGCACTCGGCGCAGACGGCGGCGCGCCAGCTCGCGCGGCTCGCCCGCGACGCGCCCGGCACGCGCGTCGTCTGGGCGGTGCGCCGCGCGCGGCCGGACTGGGGCGCGGTCGACGGCGACCCGCTGGCCGAGCGCGCGGCGCTGAACGCCGCCGCCGCCGAGCTCGCGGCCGGCGCGTCGGATGCCGTCGGGCTGCGGGCGGGCTGCGTGACCGAGGCGCTGCGGGGGCGCGGCGAGCGGATCGTCGTGACGCTGCGAAACGGCGGCCCCGAGGAGGTCGAGGTCGATCGGATCCTCGCGCTCAACGGCGGCGTCGGCGACCACGGGCTGTACCGCCAGCTGCAGGTCCACGAGTGCTACGCGACGTCCGGGCCGATGAACCTCGCCGCCGCGCTGCTCGGCGTGGGCGGCTCGGACTGCCTGACGGTCGCCGCGCACGGAGCCGAGACGCTGCGCAACCCCGAGCCCGGCTTCTTCATCCTCGGCGCCAAGTCCTACGGGCGCAACAGTCGCTTCCTGCTGCGCACCGGCTGGCAGCAGGTCGACGACGTCTTCAGATCACTGATCGAACAAGGAGCACGCTGAACATGGCTTTGGCCGACTACACCGTCGCGAAGATCGACGAGCTCGAGAGCTTCTACAACGGGATCTTCCTCAAGGCGCGCGCGGCGCTGGGGGTGACCGCGTTCGGGCTGTCGATCGTCGACATCCCCGAGCACTCCGTGCACTATCCCGAGCACAACCATCCCAGCGGCCAGGAGGAGGTCCTGATCGTCCTCAAGGGCTTCGGCCGGCTCGTGCTCAACGAGGGCGTCGAGTACGTCGACCTCGAGCCCGGGATGATGGTGCGCATCGGCGCCCGCACCAAGCGCACGATCAAGGTCGGCGACGAGGGCCTGCAGGCGGTCGCGATCGGCGGCACGCCGGGCGAGGCCTACAAGCCGCAGCCCTACACCGAGCTCGGCGCGCTCGACCCGCTGCTCAAGCGCCCGGGCAGCTGACGCCGGCCGACGTCGACGCGGGCGGGCGCTCCCCGGCGCTGACCGACGGGGAGCTGTGGGCGCGCGAGCAGCTCGAGCTGCTGCGCGGCGCGCGCTTCGCGCCGCGCGCGGTCGCGCGCTTGCTTGCCGCCAGCCAGCGGCGCACGAACGCGCAGCGGCGTGCGCGGCCGGCGACGGCGCGGCGCATGCGGCGCTGGATCGGCTTCGGCGCGGGCGTCTGGGCGGCGCTCGCGCTCGCGCGCCGCGAGCCGTTTCGCCGGCGCGCGGGCGCGTTCGCGGCGTGGTGGGCGCTGACGTGGCTGATGCTCGACTGGCACATCGGGATGCTCGAGACCGCGGACGGCCGCGCGCGCAACCTCGGCCCCGCCGACGCCTGCACGCTCGTGCGCGTGTGGCTCGTCCCGGCGGCGGCCGACGCGCCGGCGCCGTGGATGTGCGCGCTCGCGCTGCTCGGCGACGGGCTCGACGGGCGCCTCGCGCGGGCGGGCGAGCCGACGCGCCTCGGGCGCGACCTCGAGGGCCTCGCGGACTGGGCGTTCAGCGTCGCGGCGCTGCGCGGGGCGCTCGCGCAGGGCTGGATCGGGCGCGCTGCCGCGACGGGCGAGCTCGTGCGCCTCGGCGCCGGGCTCGGCTACGCGCTGGTCATGTACCTCGGCACGGCGAGCGCGCCCGACGCGCGCGTCGTGCACGCCGCGCGGGTGACGACGCCGCTGCGCGCGGCCGGCCTGCTCGCGGCCGGCCTCGGCCGGCGCCGTGCGGCCGGCGCGCTCGTCGCCGGCGGGGCGGCGTGGAGCGCGCTGGCCGTTGCGCGGGCGCTGCGGCCGGCGCGTCGGGGCTGACGCGCCGGGGCCTCTCGACCCGGGTTCTGTGCGCCAGAGGCGCCACAACCCCATCCACCCCCGCTCGCCGGAGCGCCGTTGCGCGCTCCGGCGGGCCGAGGTGCTGCCTACACGGCGGCGAGCTTGCGCTCGGTCGCCTTCAGCACGCTCGCGCGGTTCTTGTGCGCGGGCTCGTAGCTGCGCACCTTCTCGACGGTGTCCGCGTCGGCCTCGCGCAGGGCGGCCGTGATCTCGCTGACGTTCTGCTCGTCGTAGCCGGGCCACGGCTCGTCGCCGCGCAGCGAGTCGACCTTGCTCGTGACCGTCGTGCGGTTCTGCGTGCGGCGCTCGTAGGCGTCGATCTTCGCGGCGTCGATCTGCGACAGCGACGGCAGCTTGGCGTTGATCTCCTCCGCCGTCAGGTCGTCGTAGCCGGCGATCGGGAGGTCGTCCTCGGACGCGAGCATGCCCTTGATCTCGCCTTCGGCCTGCGCGACGCTCGGCACCTTGCGCGCCTGGCGGCTGGCGCGGCGCGCGCCGTCGCCGACGTCGCGCGCCGTCTCGCGGACGCTGTCGGCGGTGTCGCGGATCGCGTCGACGGCGCCGATCGTGCCGAGGTCGTACGTCGGATCGCCGTGGATCTCGGCGCGCACGACGGCGTCGGTGAGCTTCGGCAGCTCCGCGTGCAGGCGTTCGAGCATGCGCTCCTCGTCCTCGCGGATCGACGCCGCGAGCGCGGCGGTGCGCTCGTCCTCGACGGCCTGCGCGAGGCGCTCGAGGGCGATGTACGTCGCGATCTCCAGCGCCTCGGCGGCGCACGAGTCCTTGGCGTTCTTCAGGACCTTCTCCTCGCCGCCGCCGCCGCGCACGAGCGCCAGCGGCGTGCGGCCGAGCGCCAGCGCCTGCCCGACGACCATCTGCGCGACCGCGCCGATCGTGCCGAGGTCGTACGTCGGGTCGCCGTGGATCTCGGCGCGCACGACGGCCTCGGCGAGCTTCGGCAGCTCGTCGAGCAGGCGCTCGAGCATGCGCTCCTCGTCCTCGCGGATCGAGGCCGCGAGCTCAGCCGTGCGGTCGTCGTCGACGGCACGGGCGAAGCGCTCAAGCGCGATGTATGTCGCGATCTCCAGCGCCTCGGCGGCGCACGAATCCTTCGCGTTCTTCAGCACCTTCTCCTCGCCGCCCGACCCGCGGACGATCGCCAGCGGCGCGCGGCTCATCGCGAGCATCTGCCCGACGACCATCTGCGCCACGCCGCTGACCATCTCCAGCGGGTTGACGTCGTGGTCGAGCTC
>JAWVGK010000052.1:0-20604 GCA_033855155.1 Solirubrobacteraceae bacterium
AATTGCGGTTGCCGCTGAGGACTGCCGCCACGGCCAAGTCGCCTTTGACGATCGCATCTTGGACGGGTTCCGGCAGCGGGCCCGAGTTGCCGATGCACGTCGTGCAGCCATAGCCGACGAGGTGGAAGCCGAGCGCCTCCAGCGGCTCGACCAGCCCCGCCTCGCTGTAGTACTCCATGACCACCTTGGAGCCCGGCGCGAGCGACGTCTTGACCCAGGGCTTGCGCGACAGCCCCCGCTCGACCGCCTTCTTGGCGAGCAGCGCCGCGCCGATCATCACCGAGGGGTTGGACGTGTTGGTGCAGGAGGTGATGGCCGCGATCACCACGTGCCCGTGATCGAGGAACGTCTCCGTGCCGTCGGCCAGCGTCACCTCGGCCGCGTTCTCCCGCAGGGCGGTGGCGACGACCTCGCCGGCCTCGTCGGCGTCGAGCTCGATGGGATGCGGTTGGTCGTGCTCGCCGTCGCCGTTGGACGGCGGGTCGGAGGCGGGGAAGGACTCGGCGCTCGCCTCGTCCTGGGAGTCCTGCAGCGACGGCCCCTCGTCCTCCAGCGCGGCGGCGAACGCGGCGCGCGCGTCGGTCAGCGCGACGCGGTCCTGCGGGCGCTTGGGCCCGGCCAGCGACGGCACGACGTCGCCGAGGTCGAGTCCGATCGTGTCGGAGTAGACGGGCTGCTCCGACGACTCGTCGTGCCACATGCCCTGCGTCTTGGCGTACGCCTCGACGAGCGCGATGAGCTCCGCCGGGCGGCCGGAGAACTCGAGGTAGCGCAGCGTCTCGGCGTCGATCGGGAAGATCGCGCAGGTCGAGCCGAACTCCGGGCTCATGTTGCCGATCGTCGCGCGGTCGGCGAGCGGCAGGTGCGCGAGGCCGTGGCCGTAGAACTCGACGAACTTGCCGACGACGCCGCGCTCGCGCAGCATCTCGGTGACGGTCAGCACGAGGTCGGTCGCGGTCGCGCCCTCGGGCAGCTCGCCGTGCAGCTGGAAGCCGAGCACCTGCGGGATCAGCAGCGGCATCGGCTGGCCGAGCATCGCCGCCTCGGCCTCGATCCCGCCGACGCCCCAGCCGAGCACGCCGAGGCCGTTGACCATCGTCGTGTGCGAGTCGGTCCCAACGAGCGTGTCCGGGTAGGCGACGCCGTCCGCGGACACGAACACGACGCGCGACAGGTACTCCAGGTTGACCTGGTGCACGATGCCGGTGTCCGGCGGCACGACGGCGAAGTTGTCGAACGCGTTCTGGCCCCAGCGCAGGAACGCGTAGCGCTCCTGGTTGCGGTCGAACTCGCGCTGGGCGTTGGAGCGGAAGGCGTCGCGCGTGCCGAACGCGTCGACCTGCACCGAGTGGTCGATGACGAGCTCGGCCGGCACCAGCGGGTTGATCATCGCCGGGTCGCCGCCCATCGCGGCCATCGCGTCGCGCATCGCTGCGAGGTCGACGACGGCGGGCACGCCGGTGAAGTCCTGCATCACGACGCGCGCCGGCGAGAAGGCGATCTCCTGGGAGGGCGTCGCGGCGGCGTCCCACGTCGCGAGCGCCTCGACGTCGGCCGCGTCGACGGAGCCGTTGCCCTCGTTGCGCAGCAGGTTCTCCAGCAGGATCTTCAGCGAGAACGGCAGCCGCGCGACGTCGTAGGAGGCCTGCAGCGCGTCGAGCCGGAAGATCTCGACCGTGCGGTCGCCGACCGTGAGCGTGCTGCGGGCGTCGAAGCTGTTCGTGGGCAATCGGTTCTCCGGTTTGGCGTGCTGGCGCGTGGCTTCAGAAGGTCGCCAGTCTCGCAGCCCGGGGCCGGCGGCGACATGGCCGCGCCGGCGATGCGGGCGGGCCGCAACCCGGCCGCGAGGTTCGGGCTGCAAGGATACGGCGCGCGTCACGCGCGCCGGCAGCGCACCTGGTAGATCGACGTGAAGCCGCTGCGAAAGCCGCTGCGCGCGGCCCGCAGGTACAGCCGCCAGACGCGCACGCGCTCGGCGCCGGCGAGCCGCTGCGCCTCGTCGAGGTTCGCGTCGAGGCGCTCGATCCAGTGTGTCAGCGTGCGCGCGTAGTGCTCGGCGAAGCCCTCGGCGTGCTCGGTGACGAAGCCCGCGCGCTCGAGCGCGAGCACGACGCGCGAGAGATGCAGCGGCGCGGCGTCGGGGAAGACGTAGCGCTCCGAGAAGCCGCCGGCCTCGCCGCCGCCGTGGCGCAGGCGCGCGATGCCGTGGTTCAGCAGGCGACCGCCCGGCGCCAGCAGCGCCGCGAGCTGGCTGGCGTAGACGTCGATCCGGGCGCTTCCGACGTGCTCGACCATGCCGATGCTCGCGATCGCGTCGAAGCGCTCGCCGCGCTGCTCGCGGTAGTCCGCGACGCGGATCTCGACGCGGTCGGCGACCCCCGCCCCCGCCGCGCGCTCGCGCGCGAGGCGCGCCTGCGGCTCCGACAGCGTGATCCCGACGACGTGCGCGCCATGGCGCGAGGCCGCATGGATCGCGAAGCTGCCCCAGCCGCAGCCGACGTCGAGCACGCGCTCGCCCGGTCGCAGGCCGAGCTTCGAGCAGACGAGCTCGAGCTTGCGCTCCTGCGCCGCCTCCAGCGGCTCGCCGCCGTGCTCGAAGACCGCGCAGCTGTAGGTCATCGACGAGTCGAGGAAGAGCGCGAAGAAGTCGTGGGAGACGTCGTAGTGATGGCGCACGGCGCGTGCGTCGCGCGCGAGGCTGTGGCGGCGGCCGCGCGGGCGCAGCTCGATCGCCGGCGCGCGCGGCGGAACCATGATCCCGGTCGCGCGCGCGGCCGCCAGCAGCAGCCGCAGCCGCGTCGCGTTGTCGATCGCCGGCGGGTCCCAGCCCTCGAGCAGCGCGAGCACGCCGTCGAGCTCGTCGACCTCGAGCTCGCCGGAGACGTACGCGCGGCTGAGGCCGACCTGCCCCGGCGCCAGCAGCGCGTGGGCCACGGCCTGCGGCGAGCGCGCGGTGAAGACCGGGCCGCCGTTGCCGTTCGTCGACCCGAGCGTGCTGCCGTCCCAGAAGCGCAGCGTGAACGGGCGCTCGGGCAGGGCCGCCTCGAGCTCACGGCGCAGTGGGGCTGTCGCGGACGCCAAGCGCACCCCATGACCCGTTCGCGGCGGCGCCCAAACATGGATTTCCCGGCGCCGGGCGGCGCCTCGCCACCGCTACCGTCTCGCGCGTGCCCGAGTCCGTCTGGGAGTACCCGCGCCCGCCCGCGCTGCAGCCGTGCGCGCGGCGCGTGCGGATCGAGCTCGGCGACCACGTCGTTGCGGACTCGCGCGGCGCCCTGCGGATCCTCGAGACGAGCCACCCGCCGACGATCTACGTCCCGCCTGCCGACGTCGACGCGGCCTGCTTCGAGGCCGTCGAGCGGCGCTCGCTGTGCGAGTGGAAGGGGATCGCGACGTACCTCGACGTCGTCGCCGGCGAGCGGCGCGAGCGGGCGGCGGCCTGGACCTACCGCGATCCCGCGGCACCGTACGCCGCCCTGCGCGACCACGTCGCGGTGTACCCGGGGCGGATGGACGCCTGCTGGCTCGACGACGAGCGCGTGCGCTCGCAGGAGGGCGACTTCTACGGCGGCTGGATCACCGACGACGTCGTCGGGCCGTTCAAGGGCGGCCCCGGCTCGCACCGTTGGTGACCCGGGTGCAAACGATGCGCCAAGATGTTGCGCATGGGGGACGGGACGGGTGAGCTGCATGGCCTCGTCGGGCGCGGGCGCGAGCTCGCGCAGCTCGACGCGGCGCTGACCGACGCGATCGCCCACCGCGGCGGGCTCGTCGTGGTCACCGGCGAGCCCGGCATCGGCAAGACCGCGCTCGCGCGCGCGTTCGTCGAGCACGCTGGCACGCGCGGCGCGTCGTGGGCGTGGGGCACGTGCTGGGACGGCGGCGGCGCGCCGGCGTACTGGCCGTGGGTGCAGATCGTGCGCGAGCTCGCCCGGCGCGAGGACGCCGCGACGCTGCGCGCCGCGCTCGGCGACGGCGCCCCGTGGATCGCGGGCCTGCTGCCCGGGCTGGCGGGGACGCTCGGCGTGCCGGCGGCGCCCGCCGACCTCAGCGCCGACCAGGCGCGCTTTCGCCTCTTCGACGCCCTGTCGCGGCTGCTGGCCGCGGTCGCCGAGCGCCGCCCGCTCGTCGTCGTGCTCGACGACCTGCACTGGGCCGACGCCTCGTCGGTGCTGGCGCTGGAGTTCGTCGGGCGCGTCCTGCCGGACCTGCCGATCCTCGCGATCGCCGCCTACCGCCACAGCGAGGCGCACGCGCGCGACGACCTCGCGGCCGCGCTCGGCGGCGTCGCGCGCGCCGCGCGCCGGCTGCCGCTGGAGGGCCTCGATCGCGACGACGTCGGGCGCCTGGCGAGCGCTCGCGCGCGCGGGCTCGGCCGCGGCGAGGCCGCCACGATCCCGCCGTGGCTCGTCGCCGCCGTGCACGACGCGAGCGCCGGCAACCCGTTCTTCGTCGACGAGCTCGTCCAGCTGCTGGCCTCGCAGGGGCGCCTGCACGACGACGACCCCGAGCAACCCGATCCCCTTCGAAGCTGGCTGCCGCTGCCCGACGGCGTGCGCGACACGATCCGCCGCCGCCTCGCGCCGCTGGACGGTGCCACGTTGCGCACCCTGCGCAGCGCGGCGGTGATCGGCGCCGACTTCCGCCTGGCGACGCTCGCGCGCGTCGCCGGCGCGCCCGGCGCGGAGATCCTCGAGCGCCTCGAGACGCCGCTGCGCACCGGCATCGTGATGGCGGGCGCCGGCCCCGGCCGCTTCGCGTTCGTGCACGCGCTCGTACGCGAGACGCTGCTCAGCGACATCGGCGCCGGCGAGCGCGCGCGGCTGCACCTCCTGGCCGCCGAGGGACTCGAGCAGCTCTATGCCGACGACCTCGACTCGCATCTCGCCGAGATCGCCAACCACTACCTGCAGGCGGCGGAGGGCGGCGCGGCGCGCGCGGTCGACTTCGCGGCGCGCGCGGCACAGCGGGCGATCACGCAGTTCGGCTACGACGAGGCGGCGACGCTCTACCGGCAGGCGATCGAGGCCGCCGCGGCGCTGCACGCCGACGAGCTGCGCGCGTGGGAGCTGCACCAGGGCCTCGGCGAGGCGCTGATCCGCGCCGGCGACACCGCCGCCGCCTACGGCGCGCTCGGCGCGGCCGTCGAGCACGCGCGCCGGCTCGACGATCCGCAGCACCTCGCGGTGTCCGTGCTCGCGCGCGCCCTGCCCGGCTACTCGCCAGCGGTCGTCGAGGCGGACGTCGTCGCGCTGCTCGAGGAGGCGCTCGAGCGGATGGACGCCCGCCGCGCCGGCGATCCGGCGCGCGCGGCCACCGACGCGGCGCTGCGCTGTCGCCTGCGCGTGCAGCTCGCGCTCGCGCTGTTCTGGTCGCCGCAGCGCGAACGCCGCGAGCAGCTCGTCGACGAGGCGCTCGAGCTCGCCCGGGCGATCTTCTCGTCGGAGGTCGCGCAGCGCTCGCCGACGCAGCGCGCGCTCGCCGACCGCACGCTGGCGTTCGCGCTCGGCCAGGGCTTCCTCGCCGTGTGGGGGCCCGACACCGTCGAGCGCGGGCTGCCGATCTCCGTCGAGGCGCTCGAGCTGTGCGAGCGCACGAGCGACGCGGAGCTCGCGATGCAGGTGCGCCTGTGGCGCATCAGCCTGCTGCTCGAGCTCGACGACCCGCTGCGCGCCGACGCGGAGATCGAGGCCTACGGCGCGACGGCACGGCGCCTCGGGCAGCCGCGCACGCTCGTCTACGACCCGTTGCACCGCGCGATGCGCGCGCTCATGCGCGGCGAGTTCGCCGCGGCCGAGCGCTTCACCGCCGAGGCGGTCGAGCGCGCTCGCGGCGTCCACGGCTCGATCGCGCCGATCATCGCCGACGCGCAGACGTTCCTGCTGCATCGCAACGAGGGCCGCCACGAGGGCCTCGAGCCGCTGCTGCGCCGCAACGCCGACCAGCTGCCGGCGATGGCGGACTGGCGCTGCGCGCTCGCGCTCGTGCTCGCCGAGACCGGCCGCCACGACGAGGCGCGCAAGGAGCTCGACACGTTCGCGGCGTCGGACTTCGCCGACATCCCGCGCGGCGCGACGTGGCTGCCGGCGCTGGCGATGCTCGGCGAGCTGTGCGCGCTGCTCGACGATGCCGTCCGCGCGCGCCGCCTGTACGAGCTGCTGGCGCCGTTCGAGGGGCGCAACGTCGTCTCGATCGGCGCGGCGTACCTCGGGCCCGTCGCGCGCTACCTCGGGCTGCTCGCGATGACCACGCAATCGTACGAGCGCGCGCTCGGGCACCTCGAGACGGCACGCTCCGCCGCGGCGCGGATGGGTGCGCGCCCGATGGCCGTGCTGACCGCACTCGACGCCGCCGAGGTGCTCGCCCGCCGCGCCGCGCCCGGCGACGCCGAGCGTGGCGCGGGCCTCGTGCGCGGCGTCGCGCAGGAGGCCGAGCGCCTCGGCATGCGCCACGCGGTCGCGCGCGCCGGCGAGCTGCGCGCGCGCCTCGAGCCGGTCGATGGCGGTGCGCCGCCGCCGCTCGCCACGTGCGAGACGCGCGAGGGCGCGCTCGCGCGGTTGCGTCGCGAGCACGACGTCTGGACGCTCGACTACGAGGGGCGCAGCGTCTGCCTGCACGACGCCAAGGGCCTGAACCACCTCGCCGCGCTGCTCGCCAGCCCGCGGACGCTGATCCCCGCGGTCGTGCTGGCGGCCCCGGGCGCCGGCCGCGCGCCGCCGCCGGCCGACCTCGCCACACGGCGGGCGCGCTTCGAGGAGCTGCGCGAGGAGCTCGCCGAGGCGCGCGCGTTCAACGACCCCGAGCGCGTGCGGTGGGCGAGCTCCGAGCTCGAGGCGCTGGCCCGCGAGCTGTCGGGTGGCGCCGCCGCGAAGGGGCCGCTCGCCGAGCGCGCGCGCGTCAACGTCACGCGCGCGATCCGCGCGACGCTGCGCAGGATCGCCGAGCACGAGCCCGAGCTCGGGCGCCTGCTGCAGTCGTCGATCCGGACCGGCAGCGCGTGCGCCTACCAGCCCGATCCCGAGGCGCCGCTGCGGTGGGAGATCGTCGTCTGAACCCGGCGCCGCTGCAAGCGCTGAAAACCCATGATCCACGATCAGATTTCAGTGGACGGGTCGGGGGCCGGCTACTACGCTTCTCGCCCGAGGGGAGCGTCGTGGCACGAGAAAGGCTGTCCGCAGAACCGGCATCGGGCGAGGATCCGTTCGTCGGTCGCGTGCGGGAGTTGCAGGAGCTCTGCGACGCCTACGCGGACGCTCGCGCTCGCCGCCGTGGCGGCGTCCACCTGATCCTCGGCGATCCCGGCGTCGGCAAGACGCGTCTGGCGAGCGCGCTGTGCGAGCACGCGGCCGCCGACGGCGCGACCGTCGTCTGGACGCGCGGCTGGGGCCGCGCGGCGCCGGCGTACTGGCCGTGGGTCGAGGTCGTGCGCGGCCTCTGCCACGACGTCGACGGCGACACGCTGCGCCGCGAGCTCGGCGCCGGCGCCGACGAGCTGCTGCGCCTGGCGCCCGAGCTGGCCGAGCGCCTGCCCGGCGCCCAGCAGCCGGCCGACCACGGCGAGGACGTCTCGGAGATCGCGCGCTTCACGCTCTTCGACGCGCTCGTGACGCTGCTGCGCACGCGCAGCGCGCACGCGCCGATCGTCGTGCTGATCGACGACCTGCAGGCCGTCGACGAAGGCTCGCTCGTGGCGCTGGACTTCGTCTCGCGGATGCTGCGCGACCTCGCGGTGCTGCTCGTGGTGACGATGCACGAGCGCGTCCCCGAGCGCTCGCCCGACGGCCAGACGGCGCTGTCGAACATCGTCCGCGCCGGCCGGCGGCTCGTGCTCGGCGGCCTGTCCAGCGACGACGTCGGGCGCCTGATCGCGCTCTCGAGCGGCATCGAGCCCGCGCCGGCGCTCGCGCTCGCGGTCCACGCGCGCACCGAGGGCAACGCGTTCTTCACGCGCGAGATCCTCGCGCTGCTGGTCGCCGAGGGGCGCCTGACCGACCCGCCCGACGAGTTGCCGCTGCCCGACGGCGTGCGCGACACGATCCGCCGCCGCCTCGCGCCGCTCGGCGACGACGCCGTCGCCACGCTCGAGCTCGCCGCGATCTTCGGACGCACGTTTCGGCTGCCGGCGCTCGAGCGCGCGTCGGCGCTCGACCGCGACGTCGTGCTCGCGGCGCTCGAGCAGGCGGCCGCGCTCGGCATCGTCGTCGAGCTGCCCGGAGCCGTCGGTCACTACCGCTTCGGCCACGGGCTGATCGGCGAGACGCTGCTGTCGGACATGTCGCTCGGCGCGCGGATGGCGGCGCACGAGGCCGCCGGCGCGGCGCTCGAGGACGTCTATCGCGGGGCGCTCGACGCGCACCTGCCCGAGCTCGCGCATCACTTCCTGCAGGGCGCCCCGCGCGGCGACGTCTACCGCGCCGTCGACTACGCGCAGCGCGCCGCGCAGCGCGCGCTCGACAGCCTCGCCTACGAGCAGGCCGCCGACCTGTTCGCGCGCGCGCTCGACGCGCTCGAGGTCCAGGAGGTCGACGTCCCGCGGCGTGCGTCGCTGCTGCTCGGCCTCGGGACCGCGCAGTCGCGAGCGGGACGCCCCGCGGCGCGCGCGACGTTCGACGCCACGATCGCGGCCGCGCGTGCGATCGGGGCGCACGACATCTTCGCCCGCGCCGCGCTCGGCGCCGCGCCGTTCGCGCTGACGCCGGGCTTCGTCGACGAGGCGCACGTCGCGCTGCTCGTCGAGTCGCTCGAGCGCATCGATCCGGGCGACGACCCGTTGCGCGTGCGGCTGATGGGCTCGCTCGCGCGAGCGCTGTACTGGTCGGATGCGGCGCCGCGGCGCGCGGCGCTCGCGCGCGATGCGCTGCGGATGGCGCGGCGCCTCGGCGACCCCGCGACGCTCGCGTTCGCGCTGTCGTCGGCGCAGCTGGCGACGAGCGGGCCGAACGCCACCGAGCAGGGCCTGCAGTGGCTCGTCGAGCTGTTCGCGCTGACCGAGCGCTCGGGCGAGTCGCTGCTGTCGCTCGACGCCCGTAGCCGCCACGTCGACGTGCTGCTCGAGCTCGACGACCTCGCCGGCGCGGACATCGCGATCGAGGCGCTCGAGCGCCTCGCGCGCGAGACGCGCGACCCGCACGCCGCCGCGTTCGCGCCCTTGCAGCGCGCCCGCCGGGCGGCGATCGACGGCCGCTTCGAGGACGCCCGCGCCCTGCTCGCCGGCGTCGCGGCGGTCAGCGGCGAGCTGTCGGCGACGACGGTGCCGATGTCGGTGGCGTCGTCGCTGAGCGTGCTGAACTGGGTGCAGCGCGGCCCCGCGACGATCGGCGAGGACGTGCGCGCGTACGCCGACGGGGTGCCGGCGATGCCGGTCTGGCGCGCGGCGCTCGCCGCGTCGCTGGCGTGCAGCGGGCGCTCCGCCGAGGCGCGGCTGGAGTTCGACCGGCTCGCCGCCGGCGACTTCGCGGCGCTGCCGCGCGACAGCCTGTGGTTCGGGGCGATCGCCGCGTTGACGGAGACGGTCGCCGCGTTGAGCCTGCCCGCCAGCGCGCTCGAGCTGTACGCGCAGCTCGCGCCGTACGCCGGGCGCAACGTCATCACGCCGACGGTCGCCTTCCTCGGACCGGTCGACATGTGGCTCGGGATCCTCGCGCGCGTCGGCGGCCGCCACGACGCCGCGCTGGAGCACCTCGCGCGCGCTCGGACGTCGGCGACGCGCAACGGCGCGCGCATGAGCCTGCCGCGGATCGCCGCGTTTGAGGCCGAGGTGCTGATCGAGCTCGGCGGCGTCGATCTGCGCGCCCGCGCCGAGCTGCTGCTCGCGCAGGCGGCCGCCGGCTGCGAGGCGATCGGCTACCGCTCGGTGCTCGACCACATCGCGCGCCTGCGCGAGCGTCTCGCCGAGCACGAGCCGGCGCAGCTCGCGCCGACTTCGCCGCTGCTGGCGCCGCCGCCGCCGGGCCCCGGCGACGCGACGATGCGGCGCGTGGGCGACGTCTGGACGATCGACGACGGTCGCACGAGGCTGCATCTCAACGACGGCCGCGGCATGCGACTGCTGGCGCTGCTGCTCGAGCGCCCGGGCCTCGAGATCCACAGCCTCGAGCTCGCCGCGATCGTCGACGGCGCCGCCGCGCCGCCGCCGCGGGCGGGCCTGGATGGCGACGGCGAGGCCGGCGATCGGGACGTCGCCGCGGCGCGACCCGAGCGCAGCGGCTCGGCACCGGACGCCGAGCGTGCGCGGGTCAACGTCACGCGCGCGCTGCGCTCGACGGTCAAGCGTATCGCCGGCTACGACGAGCGCCTCGGACGCGAGCTCGACAGCAGCATCCGCACCGGCACGTACTGCGTCTACGAGCCCGATCCGCGGCGCCCGCTGCGCTGGACGGTCGAGTCCGCGCCGCGGTAGACCCACCGGTCCGATCGGCGCGGATGTACGTCGTTCACCTGTTCGTCACGCCCCGGTGGCATGGACGGCCACAAACAGCACACCTTCCTGTTCGCCGATCTCGTCGGCTTCACGGCCTTCACGGAGAGCGTCGGCGACGACGCTGCCGCCGACGTGGCGGTCGCGTTCCAGCGTGCGACGTCGCACCTCGCGCAGGACTTCGACTGCGACGTCGTGAAGTGCCTCGGCGACGCCGTGATGATCCACGGCGAGGACGCCGCGCGGGTCGTGACGCTCGCGCTGCGGATCTCGCGCGAGCTCTCCAAGGAGAGCTGGTGCCCGCCGGTGCGCATGGGCGTGCACTCCGGAACCGCCGTACGGCGCGGGGCCGACTGGTACGGCGCGACCGTCAACGTCGCGGCACGGCTGACCGACGCGGCCAGCGCCGGCGAGGTCCTCATCAGCCTGACGACGCGCAACCTGCTGGCGACGCACGGCCCGATGACGATCGCCGATCGCGGGCCGCGCAGCTTCAAGAACGTCGGCTCGCCGGTCGGCGTCTTTGCCGCGGCCGCCTGAGCGACCCGCTCGGGCGCCGCACCCCGGCTGCGGCGCAGCGCCCCTGCGCGCTCGCTGCGGCCCCTGCCGGGCTGGGGCTCATGCCTGAACCCTTAAACAAAGAGAGGACGCCACGGGGAAGAGGCGTCCTCTCTTAGACCGGGTGGCTGTCCCTAGCCTGTCGTCTTCCCCATTGCGTGAGGGTGGGGCGAACGGTGTTCATTCGGACTGAACGACCGCACGAGGTACGTTCCACGCTCCGGCACGCGCTCGTGTTTCGACCGCTGCGCGTTTGGATGAACGCCGCGTTTCCGGCTCGACAGAGCGTCCAACGAGTTCGGACCCCCGGGCCCAAGACGCGCCACCCGGGCGTCCATACGGTTGGACTCGATGCGCGAAGCGTGGATCTACGGAGACGCGGACATGGGCTCGCAGGCGGCGCGGATGCTCGCCGAGCTCGGCTTCAGCCCGCGGCGCGTCGTGCCCGGCGGCGCCCCGGGGCCGGCCCGGGAGAGCTCGTCGCAGGCCTACCCGGCGCTCGTCCTGATGCTCGTCGGCGAGGGCGCCGCAAGCCTGCCTGCCGACGAGCTGCTGCGCCGCGTGCGCGCCGACGTCGACCTCGGCGACGTGCCGCTCGTCGCGGCGGTCCACGCGGCCCGTGCGGCGGCGTCGGTCGTCTGCGACGAGATCATGGTGCAGCCGCTGCGCATCGAGGAGCTCGGCGTGCGCATCGCCCGCGCGCGCAGCCGCCACGGGATCGTCACCGAGGACGTCATCCGGCTCGGCTCGCTGGCCATCGACCTCGCCGCCTACGAGGTGCGCCTGCACGGCGAGCCGTTGGAGCTCACGCACATGGAGTACCGCCTGCTCGAGCTGCTCGTCACGCATCCGCGGCGCGTGCACACCCGCGAGCGCCTGCTCAGCCGGATGTGGGGCCACGACCACGCCGCCAGCACGCGCACCGTCGACGGCCACGTGGGGCGCCTGCGAGCGAAGCTCGGCCCCGAGCACGGCCATCGCATCTGCACCGTGCGCAACGTCGGCTATCGCTTCGAGCCGTGAGCGTGCGGCTGAGCCCGTCGGCGGCACGTCGCGCGCGACGAACGCCGCCGCGTCGGCGCGTCGGCGGCGCACTTGACAGCGCGAGCGCACCCCCGACAATCTCACGGTCCGATGCAGCCCGAGTCCCCGAGCGCCGGCGCGCTGTCGGCGCAGACGCTCGCGCGAGCCGCATGGCTCGTCGCCGACGTCGCACGCCGCGCATGCGACGAGTGGGACGGCGCCGAGCCGGCGCGGGCTCAGGCGCTCGCGCTCGGGCGCCGCGCGCTGGCGCTCGGCACGATCAACGAGGCGGCCTATCGCGGCGCCGTCGCGGCGCTCGGGGGCGAGCTCGTACCCGAGCCCGCCGAGCCGCGCGACCACGTCCTCGGCGACATGCTCGACCGCGCCGCCGAGGCGCCGCTGGCGCTCACGACGACGGCCGTCGACCTCGTCGTGCTCGCGGTCCGCGTCGGCGAGCACGCGCTCGACCAGGGCGAGGCCGACGCGGTCGCCGCGGCGCTCGTCGCGGCGGGCGTCGCCCGGGCGACGACGCATCTCGTCGCGGTGAACCTCGTGACGCGCGACGACGACCCGCGCCTGCACCAGGCGCGCGGCGAGGTCGCCCGCGCCGCCCGAGCGCTGCCCGACGACGTCTGACGGTCGGCCGCCAGCGCCCCGTCCGGGGCGCTGCGGGACTCCCCCGATAGCATCGCCCGCTCGCTGCTGCAGTAACGAACCCCGAGAGGAAGCCATGGCGCACGACGTCACGTTCATCCCCGGAGACGGCACCGGGCCCGAGCTCGCCGAGGCCACGCGACGCGTGCTCGAGGCCACCGGCGTCGACTTCACCTGGGACCGCCACGAAGCCGGCATCGACGAGTACGAGAAGCATGGCAACCCCTTTCCCGACGCCACGCTGGCGTCGCTGAAGACGACGGGCGTCGGCATCAAGGGGCCGACGACGACGCCGGTCGGCTCGGGCTTTCGGTCGGTCAACGTGCTGCTGCGCAAGGAGCTCGACCTCTACGCCTGCATCCGCCCGTGCAAGTCCTACGAGGGCGTGCGCACCCGCTTTCCGGAGACCGACCTCGTGATCGTGCGCGAGAACACCGAGGATCTCTACGCGGGAATCGAGTTCGAGCGCGGGACGGCCGACAACGCCGCGCTGCGCGAGAAGCTCGCCGAGCTGGGATCGACGGTGCGCGACGACGCCGGCATCTCGATCAAGCCGATCAGCGCCTTCGGCTCGGAGCGCATCGTGCGCTCGGCGTTCGACTACGCGATCAAGCACGGCCTGACGAAGGTCACCGCCGGCCACAAGGCGAACATCATGAAGTTCTCCGACGGCCTGTTCCTCGAGGTCGCGCGTGCCGTCGCGCCGGACTACCCGGACGTCGAGTTCGAGGACCGCATCATCGACAACCTCTGCAACCAGCTCGTGTCACGTCCCGAGGAGTACCAGGTGATCGTGCTGCCCAACCTCTACGGCGACATCGTCTCGGACCTCTGCGCGGGCATGATCGGCGGGCTCGGCCTCGCGGGTGGGGCGAACATCGGCACCGAGGCCGCCGTCTTCGAGGCGACGCACGGATCCGCGCCGAAGTACACGGGCCAGAACCGCATGAACCCGACGGCGCTGATGCTGTCGGGCGTGTACATGCTCGACTATCTCGAGGAGACCGAAGCGGCGCAGGCGCTGGAGCGCGCGATCGCCGCCGTCATCCGCAAGGGCGACAAGGTCACCTACGATCTCAAACCAAGCAGGTCAGACCCCACGGCCGTCGGCACCAGCCAGTTCGCCGACGCCGTGATCGAGGAGATGAACGCATGAGTGAAGGTTCTGCGGTGAAGGTCGCCGTCACGGGCGCCGCCGGGCAGATCGGCTACGCGCTGTTGTTTCGGATCGCGTCGGGGCAGCTGCTGGGGCCCGACACGAAGGTCGCGCTGCGGCTGCTGGAGATCCCGCAGGCGGTGAAGGCCGCCGAGGGCACGACGCTCGAGCTCGTCGACTGCGCCTTCCCGCAGCTGGCGTCGGTCGACATCTTCGACGATCCCGTGCAGGCGTTCGACGGCGTCGAGATCGCGATGCTCGTCGGCGCGCGTCCGCGCACCAAGGGCATGGAGCGCGC
Organism: Solirubrobacteraceae bacterium; assembly: GCA_033855155.1. Classification (GTDB taxonomy): domain Bacteria; phylum Actinomycetota; class Thermoleophilia; order Solirubrobacterales; family Solirubrobacteraceae; genus CADCVQ01. The sequence goes on from JAWVGK010000052.1 coordinate 14,107, forward strand.
CGACCTGCTCGAGGCCAACGGCCAGATCTTCAAGCCACAGGGTGAAGCGCTGAACGCCGGCGCCTCCGACGACGTCAAGGTCCTCGTCGTCGGCAACCCGGCGAACACCAACGCGCTGATCCTCGCCTCCAACGCACCCGACGTCCCGTCGACGCAGATCACCGCGATGACGCGCCTGGACCAGAACCGCGCGGTCGCGCTGCTGGCGCAGAAGCTCGGCGTCGGCGTCGACGAGGTCGCGGACCTGGTCGTGTGGGGCAACCACTCACCCTCGATGTTCCCCGACCTCTTCAACGCGACGGTCGGCGGTCGGCCCGCGATCGAGCTCGTCGACATGGACTGGTATGAGAAGGAGTACATCCCGCGCGTCGGCAAGCGCGGCGCCGAGGTCATCGAGGCGCGTGGCGCGTCGTCGGCCGCGTCGGCGGCGAACGCTGCGATCGACCACGTGCGCGACTGGGTCAGCGGCGCCGACGGCCTGCGCTCGATGGCGGTCGCATCCGACGGCTCCTACGGCGTGGCGGAGGGAATCGTGTCGAGCTTCCCGGTGCGCCTGCAGGGCGGCGCGTACGAGATCGAGCAGGGGCTGGAGGTGGGTGACTTCGCCCAGTCGAAGATCGACGCGACGGTCAAGGAGCTGACCGACGAGCGCGCGGCGGTCGAGGCACTCGGCCTGGTGTGACGGGTCGGGGGGCGAGCCCCCGCGATCGACGGCCCGCCCGGTGCGGGCCACACGATCTGCGACGACGGCGAGCCGGGGGTCAGGTTCAACGCGACCTGACCCCGAGCGGGTGTGCTACGCCGCTTCCTTGGGATGCCAACCGCGCCCGTCCTTGGCGACGAGGCCGTCGTCCGCGAGGCCCGGCAACACGCGATACAGGTAGTTCTGCTTGATGCCCATCTTGGCAGCGAGCTCGGGGATCGTGATCCCGGGGCTCTCCTTGACGAGCGCCAGCGCCTCGGCTCCGCGTGTCCCGCTGCCCTTCGGGCGGCCACGCCGGCCCGCGCCGTTGGAGGAGTTGCGACGCCTGGCCGGTGCCTTCGCGCCGCGCGCATTGGCGCCGCGCGCCGAGCCCGGTGCGGTGGCCGGCATGCCGTCGAGCGCGGCAGCCGCGGCCACGAGGCGCTCGTATTCCTCGACGAGCGGCTTGAGCTCCTTCAGCCGGGCACCGATCTCGCTTCTCTTCTCATCCAGGAAATCTGCCATGAACGTCTCCCCGTTTCGGCATTACGTTAACTCGGTCCGACACCTAGCGTAGCTTACGACTCGACAGCCTGATGCACGGATGCGTTCGAGCGCGCCAAGTAGCGTTCTCGACCGGTCTTATGGCTCTTCGGACTCAGCCGCTTTCCAGAATCTGCTTCAGGCGCGTCAACGAAGCCCGCGCCTCCTTCTCCGGAATACCCCCGACGATGACTTTTGACGCTGCGGCTCCCAGTGGCCCGAACGGCGTGCGAAACTCGTTGCGATAGTCAAAATGGGTAAGGCCGTCGCGCATGCTGAGCCGGTGCTCGGTGACGGCTCGCGAGCGCGCAGGGCCGGCGCCCTCCCAGCGAGCGGTGCGCGGCGGGCGCACGATGTCCAGCGTCCAGTGCACCTTGAAACGCACACCCCGCAGGTGCAGTGTCTGATCCATCCGAAATCCCGGGCGCAGCGGTCCGGCGCTGACGTTCGAGACCTCGTCGACGATCGTCACCCACTCACCGTAGTGCGACGGGTCCATGACGTAGTCCCACACGTCCTGCATGGGCGCGTCGATGTCGATCCGGGCGATGACGACGGACATCGCGCGGACCCTACCGTCCCGCTTTGGGTGCCGGTCGGCGAGTCTTGACGGAGCGTTCGGCAGTCACCGCGCGTGCAGCTGCTCGTGCGACTCCCAGTCGCGCAGCGCCGCCTCGACCGCGCGCTCGAAGCTGTGCAGGCGCACGCCGAGCAGCGCCGGCGCGCGGGCGTCGCGTGCGAGCAGATCGCCGGTGAGGCTCTCCATCAGCGGCGCGACGAAGCCCGGATCCTCGCCCGCGACCGCGGCGGCGACCGGCGCGGCGATCGGCGTGACGTCGCGCCCGATGCGCAGCGCCGGGCGGCGCACGAGCATGAGGTCGGCGATCCGCCGCACGATCTGCTCGTAGCTCAGCACCTGCGCGCCGGCGATGTCCAGCGACAGCCCGCCCGCGCCGTGCGGCGTCGTCGCGGCGGCGCGCAGGAACGCGCGCACGTCGCGCACGTCGATCGGCTGCGTGCGGTGTTCGCGCCAGGCCGGCAGCGCGAGCACGGGCAGTCGCTCGACGAGGCGCACGAGGAACCGAAACGAGCGCGAGCTCGCCCCGATGACGATCGAGGCGCGCAGCGCGACGACCTCCGGCAGCCCGCCGAGCAGGATCCGCTCGACCTCCAGGCGACTGGCGAGGTGGCGCGACAGCTCGCGCCCGACCGGCACGATGCCGCCGAGGAAGACCGCGCGCCGCACGCCGGCGCGCTGCGCGGCGGCGACGAAGTTGCGCGCCGACGTGCGCTCGCGCGTCTCGAAGCCGCCGTCGTCGCCCTCCATCGAGTGGATCAGGAAGTAGGCGACGTCGACGCCGTCCATCGCCTCGTCGAGGCCGGCGCCGCTGACGGCGTCGCCGCGCACGACGGGCAGCCGCGCGGCGACGCGCGCCGGATCGCGCGCCAGGCCGCGCAGCTCGTGGCCGTCGCGCGCGAGCGCGGGCGCGAGCGCCGCGCCGATCGAGCCGCTGACGCCGGTGAGCAGGATGCGCATGAGCCATCATCGTGGCCGATGCTGCTACTCGGCAAACTGGAGGAGCAGGCCCGCGAGCAGCTTCCGCGCGCCCACTACGACTACTTCGCCGGCGGCGCGGGCGACGAGCAGACGCTCGCCGAGAACGTCGCGGCGTGGCGCAGGGTCTGGATCTCGCCGCGGGTGATGGTCGACGTGAGCGACGTCGACACGTCGTGCAGGCTGCTCGGCCGGCGCCTGGCGCTGCCGCTGCTGCTGGCGCCGATGGCCGCGCAGCGGCTGCTGCACGTCGACGGGGAGGTCGGCGCGGCGCGTGCGGCCGGCTCCGCGGGGACGGTCTACTGCCTGTCGACGCGCGCGACCGCCGACCTCGCCGAGGTCGCCGCCGCGATGTCGTCGTCGAAGGCGGCGAGCGGCCCGCTGTGGTTTCAGCTCTACGTCGATCGCGACCGCGCACGCAGCGAGCGGGTGCTCGCCCGCGCCGCGCAGCACGGCTTCGAGGCCGTCGTGCTGACCGTCGACCTGCCGGTCGCGGGGCGCCGCGAGCGCGAGCTGCGCCACGGCGAGTTCGCGTTTCCCGAGGGGATCGCGCTGACGTCGCACCTCGGCGGGGAGCTCGAGCGCTTCCAGGCGCCGATCGGGCGCTACGACAGCACCCTGACGTGGTCCGACGTCGCGTGGACACGCGCCGCCGGCGGGCTGCCGGTGATCGTCAAGGGCGTGCTGTGCGCCGACGACGCGCAGCACGCGCTGGACGCCGGCGCCGCGGCGATCGTCGTCTCCAACCACGGCGGCCGCCAGGTCGACGGCTGCGTGCCGACCGCCGTCGCGCTGCGCGAGGTCGCGGCGGCCGTCGCCGGGCGCGTGCCGGTGCTCGTCGATGGCGGGATCCGCGACGGCGCCGACGTGCTGCGCGCGCTCGCGCTCGGCGCCGACGCGGTGCTCGTCGGGCGACCGTACGCGTGGGGGCTGGCGTGCGGCGGCGAGGCCGGCGTGCGCGCCGTCCTCGATGCGTTCGCCGAGGATCTGCGCCGCGCGCTCGCGCTCGCGGGCTGCCCGACGCTCGCCGACGTCGACGCGCGCCGGGTCCGCCTCGTGGGCTGGTGACGGCTTTGTCCGCAAACAGCGACAAGCGCTGCGACGGACGGGGGGCGAGATTTGCATGTCCGCAACCTCTTGGGCGCACGCGTCGGGAAACCTGCGGCATTTGCGGACTGCCCGTTTCGAAAAAGCGTGAAGGAGCGGAAACGGCTCCACGGGACCCCTTGAGCGAGGCGCCTCGGCATGGTCTGATCGTCCTCGTCCGGCACGACAGCTGAGGGGGAAGACCGAACACATGGCGAAGAGCCATCCGACGAAGAACGCCGCATGCGAGGACTGCTTCTTTCGCTGCAACCTGCTGTGCGCGCTGGAGCTCGACGAGCCCTGCCCGACGTTTCGTCCCAACAGCCCGGAGGGCCTGCGCCCGCCGCAGCAGCTGCGCTTCAGCTTCCGCCAGGAGCGCCGCACGCAGTCGGCGTGGGCGTTTCCGTCGGCGCAGGAGCAGGCCGCGCTGCACGCGCACTGAGGGTCGCCGGGCGGCGGCCCCTCTGTGACACGTCGCACACCCGCTCGCCGGCCCGGACATAGAGTCTTCGCGTGCGGATCACGGTCCTCGGCAAGTCGCCCGCGTGGCAGGACGCGGGCGGCGCATGTAGCGGCTACCTCGTGCAGGACGAGCGCACGTGCGTGCTCGTCGACTGCGGCAGCGGTGTCTTCGCGCAGCTGCGGCGCGTCGTCGACTACGTCGACGTCGACGCGATCGTCGTCTCGCACATGCACGGCGACCACTTCCTCGACCTCGTGCCCTACGCGTGCGCGCTGCTGTTCGCGCCGCGCCAGCAGCCAGTGCCCGTCGCCGGCTGGCCGGGCACCGATCGCCCCGCGCGCCCGCAGCTGCTCGTGCCGCCGGGCGCGATCGAGCAGCTGCGCACGCTCGGCGGGGTCGGCGGGCAGCCGCGGCTGTTCGAGCGCGCCTTCGACCTGCGCGAGTACGACCTCGCCGAGACCGCGGCGCTCGGCACGATCAGCGCGCGCTTTCAGCCCGTGCCGCACTACGTGCCGACCAACGCGATCGAGCTTCGGTCCTCCGACGGCGGTGGGCGCTTCACGTTCGGCGCCGACCACGGCCCGACCGACGCGCTGCTGCGGTTCGCCGCCGCCACCGACCTGCTGATGCTCGAGGCGACGCTGCCGCGGCCGGAGCGCAAGGGCCCGCGCGGGCACATCACGGCGGCCGAGGCGGGCGAGCACGCCGCCGCGTGCGGCGCGGCGCGGCTCGTGCTGACGCACATCTCCGACGAGCTCGACTGGGATGCCGCGCTCGCCGCCGCGGCGCGCGCCTACCAGGGCCCGATCGAGATCGCGCGGGCCGGCGCTGTCTACACGGTGTGACGGGTAGCCTCACCCCCTGATGCCCCGCGAGCGCGATCTGTTCGCCAACTTCGAGCGCATGCGGCGCGAGATGGACGAGCTGTTCGGCGACGTCTTCGGCAGCGTCGGGCTGACGTCGCGGCGGACCGGCTTCTCGCCCGCGGTCGACGTCTTCTACGCCGACGACCCGGCGCGCGCGATCGTCCATGCCGAGCTCGCCGGCATCGACGCCGGCGACCTCGGCCTTGAGATCCAGGGCCGCGAGCTGACGCTCACCGGCAACCGCCGCGAGGCCGACCTCGAGGGCCGCGTCTACCAGCAGCTCGAGATCGAGCACGGGCCGTTCCGGCGCACGATCGCGCTCGGCGCGGACGTCGTCGCCGAGCAGGCGCGGGCGAGCTACCAGGACGGGATCCTGCGCGTCGAGCTGCCGCTGGCCGACGTCGAGGCGCACGCGCGGACGGTCCCGATCGAGCGCGCCGGCTCGCGCCCGCTGCCCACGCGCGCGGCGACGGACGAGGACGCATGATCGACGTCGTCAGCGACGGCAGCGGCGCCCAGGAGATCGAGGTCGGCGTGCGCCAGCAGCTGCCGGCGACGCTGCCGGTGCTGCCGCTGCGCGAGACGGTGCCGTTCCCGGACACGCTGACGCCGCTGGCGATCGGCCAGGAGCGCTCGGTCCAGCTCGTCAACGACGTGCTCGCCGGCAACCGCATGCTCGTGATGGTCGCCAGCCGCCAGCCCGAGCTCGAGGAGCCGGGGCCGGCCGAGCTCTACGACGTCGGCGTCGTCGGCGTCGTCGCGCGGATGCTGAAGGTGCCCGACGGCACGCTGCGCCTGCTCGTGCAGGGCGCGCAGCGCGTGCGCATCGACACGTGGTGCGGCGAGGAGCCCTACCTCGTCGCGGAGATCTCCGAGCTGCCCGACGTCGTCGAGGAGAGCCTCGAGCTGACGGCGCTCATGCGCTCGGTGCAGCAGACGTTCTCGCAGATCGTCGAGGCCGTGCCGTACCTGCCCGAGGAGCTGCAGGTCGCGGTCGCCAACGTCGAGGACGCCAGCGCGCTGAGCCACCTCATCTCCGGCTCGCTGCGCCTGCCGACCGACCAGAAGCAGGCGCTGTTGGAGGAGATCGACGTCGCCAAGCGCCTGCGCCGCCTGACGGAGGTGCTGGCGCGCGAGCTCGAGGTCATCTCGATCGGCTCGGAGATCCAGAACCAAGTGCAGTCCGAGATGGACCGCACGCAGCGCGAGTTCGTCCTGCGCCAGCAGCTCAAGGCGATCCAGGACGAGCTCGGCGAGTTCGACGAGTCCGCCGCCGAGGCCAACGAGCTGCGCGAGCAGCTTG
>JAWVGK010000053.1:0-9149 GCA_033855155.1 Solirubrobacteraceae bacterium
GTGCTGCCGTCCGCCGGCGGCTCGCGCCCGAGCAGGTCGTAGACGACGATCCGCGCGACGCGCTCGATCTCGCCGTCGAGCCGACCCTCGCGCTCCGACGCCCACCACGGCGGCGCCTCGGGCGCGAGGAAGTAGAACGGACACGTCAGGTGGTAGGCCGCCGCGAGCCGCGCGCCGGCGCGGGGCATGTACTCCTGGTGGCGCACGAGCAGGTAGCCGAGCAGCAGGTGCGGGACGAACCACGACCCGTAGACGACCGTCACGACGCGGTCCAGCGCGCTGATCTCGCCGCGCGTGCGCAGTGCGCGCTGCAGCCGTACGCCGGGCGCGACGCCGAGGCCGACGGCGGTGTCGAAGCGGATCGGCTGGTCGATCCACAGCCGCCGGCGCAGCTTGGCCGGATCGTCATAGGGCAGCTCCCAGCCGAGCTTGAAGAGGTGCAGATACGCGGCCGCCACGGCGACGTAGCGCGCGCGGCCCTTCGGCATCGCGATCGCGATCCCCAGCGGCGGGACGCAGCCGAGCGGCAGGGTCACGGCGGGGTGCATCCCGATGCGCCGGCGCGCCGCGATCAGCCCGACGGCGACGGGCACCGACGCGGCGGCGGCCACGCGCACGGCGCGGTGCGCGCGCAGCGAGCGGTTGACGGCCGCCGACGCGCGGTGCAGCAGACGCTGCAGCGACGGCGTGCGAGGCCCCTCGGGGCCACGTCGACGGTACGTGGACGTGCGGCCGGACATGACCGGCGCAGCTTACGAGGCGCGTTACACCGGCGGAGGCGAGGTCGGCGCATCGCCGCAGATCCTCGAGCGCAGCGAGCAGCTCTTCGCCACGCACGGCCCGAAGGCCGTCTTCCTCGGCCGCTCGGTCGCGGGCCCGCGCGTCTACGTGGCCTGGCGCCGGGCTCGTGGCTCGGACGGACACCACGCGGGGCCGCTGTGCTCAGCGCAGTCGCACGCCCGCCAGACCCGCCCGGCGGGCAGGCTCGCGCGGCATGGCCGCGCGAGCCGACGCCGGCGCTAGTGGTGCAGGTGGGCCCTCGCGTGCGTCCTCCCCGCGGTCGCGCTCGCGCTGGGCTTCAGCAGGTCCGACAAGGCATCCAGGATCGCGGTCACGAGCGGCCCGAGGCCGTTGACCGGACCGTGGCCTGGTCCGCCGTAGCCGGTGATGAGCATCTCGTCGAGGAGCGCGATCAGCGACGACGATCGTGCCGGCGCCGCCGGCGCCGCCACGAGCGGCCCCACCATGACCGCGACGCCGGCGACGACGGCGACGGTGCGGCGTCGGAGCCTTCGCGTGCCGCGGTGGCTGGAGGTGATGGTCTCGGTCATGTAGTTGCTCCCCTGTGTCGGATGGTGGCCCGCGATCACGGCACAGCGGCGGCCCCCCCGGGTACGTCGCTGCTGATGCTCAACTTCCCGGGCGTGACCGTCCGACAAACATCGTCGCCGGCGACGAACCCCGTTCCGAACTGACTTTCGCACACGTCCGGCCTCCGCGGCAAGGCATTTCGGTGCTCAATCGTCGAGCGCGCGCGCGAGCACGGCACGGTCGGCGGCGCCGTCGCGCAGCACCGACCAGCGCCCGACCCCCTCGTAGTCGCGCAGGTCGAGCACCGTCGAGGCCACGCCCGCGAGCTCGCCGCCGTCGAGGACGAGGTCCGCGCCGTCGCGGATCCTGGCGTCGATCGCGTCGAGCGTGCGCGCGTCCGCCGCGCCCGCGAGGTTCGCGCTGGACTGCAACACGGGCACGCCGACGCCCGCCAGCGCGCAGATCGGCGCCGGCAGCGCCGGCACGCGCAGGCCGAGGGTGCTGGCGTCCGGACCGCATGCGAGCGCGAAGCGCCCGTGGGCGTTCGGCACGAGCACGGTCAGTCCCCCCGGCAGCAGCGCCACCAGCGCCGCGCGCGTGCGCGGGCCGAGCTCCGGCAGCGCCGCGAGCGCCGGCTCGAGCGCGAAGAACATCACCGCGGCCGGCTTGGCGGGCGGACGCCCCTTGAGCTCGTACAGGCGCGCGACCGCCGCCGCCGACGCTGGATCGCAGGCCAGGCCGTAGACGGTGTCGGCGGGGAAGACGACCACGCCCCCGCGCGCCACGCAGGCCTCGAACGCTCGCGCGTCGGCGGCCGCGAGGCTCACCGCCGGCCGACCACCACGCGCTCGATCCCGGCGAGGTCGCGCCGCGCGCGAACGCCGCCGTAGCCGGCGGCGCGCACCAACGCCCGCACCGCGCTCGCCTGGCCCGCCCCGACCTCGATCGCCAACAGCGCGGCGCCCGCGGCCGCCGCCGCCGGGACGAGCCGGCGGATCACGTCGAGCCCGTCGGCGCCGGCGAACAGCGCCTCGGCCGGCTCGTGTGCCACGACCTCGGCAGGCAGCGCCGCGCGCTCGGAGTCGGCGACGTACGGCGGGTTGGAGAGCACCGCGTCGCAGCGCCGGACGCCGGCCAGCAGGTCGCCCTCGCGCAGCTCGACGTCGAGCCCCAGCGCGGCGGCGTTGCACCGCGCGACCTCCAGCGCGCCGGCGCTGACGTCGGTCGCGATCACGTCGAGGTCGGGGCGCTCGTGCTTGCAGGCCAGCGCGACGGCGCCGCTGCCGGTTCCGACGTCGACGACGCGCGCGCCCTCGGGCAGCTCGAGCGCGACCTCGACGAGCAGCTCGGTCTCCGGCCGCGGCACGAGCACGCGCGCGTCGACGCACAGGTCGATGTGGCGAAAGCCCTTGCTGCCGAGGATGTAGGCGACCGGCTCGCGATCGACGGCCCGCCGGCGCACCGCGTCCTGGAACGCCCGCACGGCCGGCCCGGTCACCTCGCGCCGCGGCTCGGTGAAGAGCGCGGCGCGGTCGAGGCCGAGCGCGCCGGCGAGCAGCAGCTCGGCGTCCAGTCGCGGCGTTTCCGATCCGGCCGCGCCGATCGCGATGACGGCCGAGTCCAGCGCCTCGCGCACGGTCGCCCCGCCGAATGCCGAGGCGGTGCTCACGCGCTCGCCCGTTTCACACGCTCGCCTGGAGCTCCAGCGCGCGACGCTTCTCGTCGGACTGCAGCGCGGTCGTGAAGTCGTCGAGCGCGCCCTCGAGGACGTCGTCGAGGTTGTGCACGGTGAAGTTGATGCGATGGTCGGTGACGCGGCGCTGACCGTAGTTGTACGTGCGGATCTTCTCGGCGCGCTCGCCGGTGCCGACCTGCGAGCGGCGGTCGGCGGCGAGCTCGGCCTGCTGCTCGGCGAGCGCCTGGTCGTAGAGGCGCGCGCGCAGCACGCGCATCGCGCGCTCGCGGTTTTGCAGCTGGCTCTTCTCGTCCTGCATCGAGACGACGATGCCGCTCGGCTTGTGCGTGATCCGCACCGCCGAGTCGGTCGTGTTGACCGATTGCCCGCCCGGGCCCGACGAGCGGTAGACGTCGATCTGCAGGTCGTTGGCGTCGACGTGGACGTCGACCTCCTCGGCCTCGGGCAGCACCGCGACCGTCGCCGTCGAGGTGTGCGTGCGGCCCTGGGACTCCGTCGCCGGCACGCGCTGCACGCGGTGCGTGCCGCCCTCGAACTTGAAGATCGAGAAGGCGCCGTCGCCCTTGATCGCGAACGTGTACGCGCCCTCGGCGGCCTCGAGCAGCTCGACCTTGAAGCCGCGCCGCTCGGCGTACTTCGACAGCATCCGGAAGATGTCGGCCGCCCACAGGCCGGCCTCGTCGCCGCCGGCTCCGCCGCGGATCTCGACGATGACGCTCTTGTCGTCGTTGGGGTCGCGCCGCACCATCGCGAGGCGGATCTGCTCCTCGAGGCGCTCGATCTCGGCGTGCGACTCGCCGAGCATCTCGCGGACCTCGGCATCCTCGGACTCGGCCAGCATCGCCCGCGCCTCGGCCTCGTCGGCGACGGCGCCGCGCCACTGCTCGGCGAGCTTCGCCGCGGTCTCGAGCTGCCTGAACGTCCGCCCCGCGGCGGCCGCGCGGTTGCGATCGCCGAACACCTCGGGATCGGACATCTCGCGCTGCGCGTCGGCGAAGCGCGCCTCGATCTGCTCGACGAGTTGGTCGATCACAGCAACTGAGGGTAATGCAGCCCGTGGGAGCTGATCCACGCATAGACGCTGTACATGTAATGCATAAGGATTTCGCGTCCACGCTCAAGCCGAACGACTCACCGTCCGATGCAGGCACAGTGCAGTCGAGGTCGATCATCCGTCCACACCCCGGGGGCCACCGATCGTGAGGCCGGGCCTCGACGTCCATGCGAGCGCCGCCCTCGACCGTCTGACCCGCTGGGCGGCGACGGCGCTGCGCGCCCCGGTCGCGATCATCTCGCTCGCGAGCGCCGACGAGCAGCGCATCGCGAGCGTCGCAGGTCCGCGTGCGCAGGCCGGCACGGCGAAGGTTCGCGCCCTGTGCGAGCGCGTCGTGGCGACGAGCGCGCTGCACGCGATCGACGACCCGACCGCTGATCCCGGCGACCACGGTCCGGCCGCGCTCGTCGGAGCGCCGCTGATCGACAGCACCGGACACGTCCTCGGCTGCTTCTGCGTCGTCGACACGCTGCCGCGCCACTGGTCCTCGCACGACACCGACCTCGTCAAGGAGCTCGCGATCTCGGCCTCGACCGAGCTCGAGCTGCACGTCGCGCGCGCGATGGCCGAGCGCGAGACGCGCTGGAGCGACGGCCAGCAGGCCGTGCTCGAGCTGATCGCGGCGCGCGCGCCGCTGACGCAGACGCTGACGAAGCTCCTGCAAGCCGCCGAGGCCCATGCGCCCGGGATGCTGGCGTCGATCCTCCTGCTCGAGCGCGGACGCGGCCGCGGCACGCTGCGCTACGGCGCCGGGCCGAGCCTCCCGCGCGCGTTCCACTGCGCCATCGACGGCCTGCGGGTCGCGGAGGGTTGGGGCATCTGCGGCACGGCGGCCTTTCGGCGCGAGCCGGTCGTCGTGCTCGACATCGCCGAGGACCCGCTGACGGTGCAGTTCGTCGATCTCGCACGGACGTACGGCGTGCGCGCCGGCTGGTCGACGCCGATCCTGTCGAGCAACCGGGAGGTGCTCGGGACGTTCGCGCTGTACTACGGACGGGATCGGCTGCCCAAGCCCAGCGACGAGTTCATCATCGACCGCTCGATCCACCTCGCGCGGCTGGCGATCGAGCAGTGCCGCGACGCCCAGGCCCTGCGCCGCAGCGCCACGCAGGCGCGCGCGCTGGCGCGCGAGCAGACGGCGCTGCAGCGCGTCGCGACGAGCGTCGCGGCCGAGACGAACCCGGCGATCCTGTTCACGCGCGTGGCGCAGCAGGTGTCGCTGCTGCTGCGCGCCGAGTGCGGCTACGCGCTGCGCTTCGTCGGCGAGGACGAGTACCGCGTGATCGGCGCGTGGGGGCGCCCGGGCGCGCGCATCCTGAGCGTCGGCGCGGTCGGCCAGCAGATGCCCGACGGGCTCGGCGTCGAGCTTCGCCGCGGGCTGACGGCCAAGCGCCGCAGCGTCGAGAAGGGCACGCACCCGTTCGACTACGGCCACCGCATCGGCGCCCCGATCGTCGTCGGCGGCAGGCCGTGGGGGATGGTCGTCGCGATGCGCGACCGTTCCGGCGCGTTTCCGCCGGAGGACGAGAAGCGCATCGCGCGCTTCGCCCAGTTGGCGAGCGTCGCCGTCGCCAACGGCGACACCCGCGAGCGCCTCGCGACGCAGGCGCTGACCGATCCGCTGACGGGGCTGTTCAACCGCCGGGCGTTCGACCAGCGCCTGGCGGAGGAGACCAACCGCGCGCTGCGCCACGGGCGCGAGCTGTCGATGATCATCGTCGACGTCGACCACTTCAAGACGATCAACGACCGCTTCGGCCATGCGACCGGCGACCTCGTGCTCGTCAACCTCGCGCGCAGCCTCGAGGCGGTGATGCGCCAGGGCGACCTGCTGGCGCGCGTCGGCGGCGACGAGATGGCAATGATCCTCGGAGACTGTCCGCCGAGCCAGGCGGCGGACGTCGCCGAGCGCATGCGGCGAGCGATCGACGAGGCGAGCCCGCTCGCTCAGCGCCACGGCACGACGCTGTCGATCGGCGTCGCCGGCCTCGCGCCGGGGTGCAGCGAGAAGGACCTGCTGCGCCACGCCGACCAGGCGCTGTACCGCGCGAAGGCCGAGGGCCGCAACCGCGTCGTGTCCTACGACGAGGACATGGCCGAGGGTCTCGCCGCCGAGCACCCGCTCGCCGCGTCGTAGTTCTGTCGGGCCGGCAGCGCGGCGAGCGGATCAGGCGGGTTGTGGCGTGTTTGGGCGCGTGGCGCCCCGAAGCTGCCACAACCCCCGGACGCGTCAGGGGGCGATCAGCGCGAGGCTCGGCCGCAAGGTCCGGTAGCGGTTCGCATCGCGCGTCAGCAAGGCGCGGCGGGTCACGGCGGCGTGGGCGCCGATGTAGAAGTCAGGCAACGGCGACCGTCGGCTGCCGCCGCGTCGGCGGTAGTCGACGAAGCACTTGCCGGCCAGAAACGCCGCTTCCCAGGGCAGGTCCTCGCGTCCGAGCTGTGGGGGCAGCGTCGCTTCGAGCCTCTCGATGCGGTCGAACGCGACCGAGATCTCCGCATAGACGATCGGGTTGATCAAGACTTCCCCCGCATCGAAAGCGTCGGCCAGGCGCTCCTCGGACCATGCGGCCCACACCGGGTCGTCGGTGAACAGGTCCAGCAGTACGTCGGAGTCCACGAGGACGCCGGCGTGCGGCGCGTCAATCATCGCCGCGGGTGAGCGCCATGATCTCCTCGGTGCTCATCGCCACGGTCGCTCGGCCGCGCATCCGACCGGCGATGGCCTCGCCCTCGCCACTCCTGACACGGACCAGGCGGGCGCCGCCGTCGTCGAGTTCGAAGTCGACCTCGCTGCCCGGATTGATCCCGAGCTGTCGACGGACCTTCTGCGGGATCGTCACCTGGCCCTTGCTCGTGACGCGCATGACCGCAACGTAGCAGAAGTAATACCGCGTGGTGTTACGCGCCTCCGGGATGTTCGCGGGCAAAGCGAGCGATCCGTGATCCCCAAAAGAGCATGTCCTGTCTGCGTGATACGCCGTTGCGCGCAAAGGATCATGCAGTGGCCGCGACCTCGAGAGCGCTCCTCCCACGCGAAGGGAGCGCTCTCGGGCGACGCGTCCCACGCCATCGCCGACGAAACAACAGTCTGCCCAATCTGCGTCTTCCAGAAGGCCCTGCACTCCCCCGCCCGGCGACCGTAGCGCCAGACCCAGACGAGCCATTCAGGCCTCAGTCTGGTGCCTGGACGAGCAGTACCACAGGGGGTCTCTGTGCGCTGACGAGCTCTTCTGTCAGGCCTTCACCAGTTCGTTTCCCGCCGGTAATCCGCACGTGGGCGCTCCGTTGGAACGGATCAAGAGCCGCGCTCGTGCCACGAAGACAACCGGCGTGCTCGCACTCAGAGACAATGCCCGTATGAGAGCGTTTCGAAGCCGAGTCGTACAGCGGCGGCCGCGGCCTGAGGGACCAACATGAGCCTCAAGGACCTCGGCGGAGTCTTCAGTCGGTACTTTCTCGCCGGCTTCTTCGTTCCCGCTCTTTCGACTTTTGTCGTTGGGGTGCTTCTCGCAGCTCCCGGATCCGTCCCACCCCTCAAGGACAACCCGGCTGTGCTGAGCAGGCTGACGGTTCTTACGGCGATCGGACTACTCGTTGGTCTGATTCTGCTTGGGCTGCGCCGACCAATCATCCGGGTGTTCGAGGGCTATCCCCTCGAGCATGCAACTCGCCGTGTCAGATCGGACCCGGCGCGGCGTATTCCTAGTGGGCTGCGGATGTCCTGGTGGGGGTACCAGCTTTGGTCTGTACTTAGATGGCGTCAGGAGCGGGCTTACGAGCGGATGAGTCGGGACTTGAGTCCGGCCGGCAAACGGAACCTCGACCGCTCGTTTGCCGGAGGAGACGCGGAGCTCCTGCCTACACGCCTAGGCAATGTGCTCCGCGCCTTTGAGTATCACGCGAACTCTAGGTGGCGCCTCGGGGGCCTTGCTGCGTGGCCGCGCATTGCGGGGCTGCTTTCTGATCGCGAGCGAGATCTTCATGCCGACGTCGAGACCGACGTCATGTTCTTCCTCAACTGCTGTGTGGGGTCCTTGGTCATGGTAACGGTCATTGCTGCAGATCGTTGGGGAGACGAGTCTGGAATCACGGGACTCTGGCCGTGCGGGGTCTCGGTCGGAACGGCGTATGGCTTCTATCGTCTCGCCGTCGTCGCCGCAGTGAGCTGGGGGACAGAGATTCGCTCCAGCATCGATCTGCATCGTCTGGAGCTGTATGAGCGGCTCGGTGTGCGTCGGCCCAGATCCTTTTCAGATGAGCGCGACATCGCGGAGAGCGTGACGCGTCTGATCGAGTTCGGCGAATGGCTGCCTGACCAATACTGGGGTCCCGCGAGCTGGAAGAAGTAGCGGAATTCAACCGGCGGGATTATCCTCGCCGGTGTGGTTCCCGATTTGCCCGGCGATCCCGCAACTCTCCGCATCGCGGACGATCAGATACCGCAGCAATAGTTGACGAGCTATCTCTCGAAAGCCCATTGAGTCGCTCGATTCTAGCTGCGAAATTGAACCGACCGTCCTTCGACAAGACCGTTCGAAGGGCGCTGCAGGATCTGCATAGCAGTGGCCAGATCCAGCGCACTGGCGTCGGACGAAGGTGGGCAGTGGCGGCCGCGGAGCAAACCGATCGCAAGGAGGAGAGCGAGCGGC
This sequence comes from Solirubrobacteraceae bacterium, assembly GCA_033855155.1. Classification (GTDB taxonomy): domain Bacteria; phylum Actinomycetota; class Thermoleophilia; order Solirubrobacterales; family Solirubrobacteraceae; genus CADCVQ01. The sequence goes on from JAWVGK010000053.1 coordinate 8,711, forward strand.
GACCTGGCGCCGCCTCTCCGTAGCCGCGAGGACACAGCACGTCCGCCTGCGCAGATGGAGCGGCCACGCTGCCGCCTACGCGAACAGGAGCAGCGCGCCGGTGCTGGCACGAGAGCGCCCCCTCGCGCGAGAAGAGAACACTTTCGAGACTGTTAGATCACAGCGCCCACTGAGCGACACGCGCGCGAACCCATCTTCACGCGTGCGTCGGGCGTGACGGTCCGCGAGCCGTGGACCATCAGCCGCGCGCCGTCAGAACACCAGGGCGGAGAAGGCTGCGAGCAGTGCCAGGGCGAGGAGCCCTGCGGCGCCGCGGTCCATGATCGTGGCGCCCGCGACGCGGGTGCTGCCCGCAAGGGCGGACAGGCTGAGCGCCAGGCCAGCGAAGAGGATCGCCAGCGCGACGCGGCTGGTGCGTGTGCCCGCGGCGTTGGCGCGG
>JAWVGK010000054.1:0-6126 GCA_033855155.1 Solirubrobacteraceae bacterium
GGCCTCGCGCACAAGTGCACGCTGTGCTACGACCGCCTCAAGGGCGACGCGACGCCGGCATGCGCGCAGGCGTGCCCGACGCACTCGATCCAGTTCGGCCCGCTGGAGCAGCTGCGCGAGCATGCCCAGGAGCGCGTCGAGCAGCTCGTCGCGGGCGGCGAGACGGGCGCGCGGCTGTACCTCGCCGGCGAGGACGACGGGATCGGCGGCGCAGGCGCGTTCTTCCTGCTGCTCGACGAGCCGGAGGTCTACGGCCTGCCGCCCGACCCGGTCGACCCGACGCGGCGCATCGGGCAGATCTGGGGGCTGACGGCGCTCGCGGCCGGGACGATGCTCGCGGGGGTCGCGGCGGCGGTGCTCGGCGGCGGGTCGCGGAGGTGAGCGGGATCGAGGGGGCGCAGACGCCGGCCGGGTCCCGGGACGACTCCGGGGCTGGCGGCCGCAGCACGCGCATGCCGCGCTCCGACGGCGGCCCGCAGGTGCCGCGCGCGCGGCCGACGTCGTACTACGGCCTGCCGGTGCTGAACGGGCCGGTGTGGACGTGGGAGGTGCCGGTGTACTTCTTCGCCGGCGGGATGGCGGGCGCGTCCGCGCCGCTCGCGCTGGCGGCCAGCCTGCGCGGCGAGGATCGCCTCGCGCGCGCGGCGTCGATCGTCGCGCTGGCGGGCGTCGCGGTCAGCCCGCCGCTGCTCGTCGCCGACCTCGGGCGCCCGTCGCGCTTCTTGAACATGCTGCGGATGTTCAAGGTGACGTCGCCGATGAGCGTCGGCGCGTGGATCCTCACCGCGTTCGCGCCGGCGGTCGTCGCGGGTGCGGCGCGCGAGCTGCTCGGCGTACTTCCCGCGGTCGGGCGCGCGGGCCAGTGGTCGGGAGCGGTGCTCGGGCCGGCGCTGTCGACGTACACCGGCGCGCTGCTCGCGAACACGTCGGTGCCCGCGTGGCACGAGGCGCGCCGCGAGCTGCCGTTCGTCTTCGCCGGCAGCTCGCTCGCGAGCGCCGGATCGGCCGCGAGCCTGCTCGCCGGGCCGGCCGACGGGGCGCCCGCGCGGCGCATGGCCGTCGGCGGCGCGCTGCTGTCGCTCGCCGCGACGGCGACGATGGAGCGCCGGCTGGGCGCGCTCGCCGCGCCGTACCGCGACGGCAGCGCCGCCGCGCCCGCGCGCGCGGCGAAGGCGCTGATCGGCGCGGGCGCGCTGGCGATGGCGGCGGGGTCGGTGGCGCCGCCGCGGGCGCGGGGAGCGCCGGACCGCCGGCGCCGTGCGGCGCCCTCGCGCGCGCTGGTCGGCGGGGGCGGCGCGACGGCCTCGCGCGGGCTGCGGCGCCGGCGCGATGCGGTCTGCCGGCGCGTGCTGGTCGGCGCGCGCGAAACACCCGCCCCCCTCCGCGCTCTGCACGCGGCCGCGGCCGTCGCCCTGCTCGGCGGCGCGGCGCTCGAGCGGTGGGCGATCTTCAAGGCGGGGAGCGACTCGGCCGCCGATCCGGCCGCGACGATCGGACCGCAGCGGGCGCGCGCCGACGGCGCCTGACCACGCCGACCGCCGAATCAGAAGCGGCAGGCGACGGCCGGCCGCACGTCGGCGCGCATGTTGCGGCGCATCATCTCCAGGGCGGCGTCGGCGAGCTCGGCGTCGATGTGGGCGACCGCATCGGGCGGCACGGCGAGCGCGAAGTGGCGCACGTAGGCATCCAGCGCGCTGTAGAGGATGCACTGCTCGGTGACTTGGCCGCAGAGCATCACGCGGTCGATGTCGATCTGGCGCAAGAGGTACTCCAGCGGCGTCTCGTAGAAGATCGAGTGGCGCGCCTTGATGACGAAGCTCGCGTCCTGCGGCGGGCGCAGCGGCTCGACGAGCTCGGGATGGCGGCCCTCGAGCGCCGCGTGCAGCAGCTGGTCCGACGACGAGTTCCAGTGGCCATAGTTGTCGTTGACGTAGATCACCGGCGTGTCCTCGTCGCGGGCCCGGCGCACGAGCTCGGCGATGCTCGGCACGACGGCGGCCATGCTCTCGACGAGCTCGTCGGCGTCCTCGTGGTCGTAGGGGTTGAGGACGTCGACGACGATCAGCGCGGTGCGGTGGCTGGGCACGCCGGCGAGGTACCCGCCGAGCGCGCCGCCCTCACCGCAACCTGCGCGACAGCACGGCGACGTCGTCGGCGCCGTAGCCGAGCGCCCCGTAGAAGCCGCGCGTGGCGGCGTTGTCGCCGCGGACCATGACGTTGACCTTCGCGACGCCGTGGCGCGCCAGCCACGTCTCGCAGGCGCGCATGATCGCCGCGCCGTGGCCGCGCCGGCGCGCGTCCTCGCGTACCGCGAGGTAGTAGACCCAGCCGCGGTGGCCGTCGTGGCCGACCATCGCCGTCGCGACGAGGACGTCGTCCTGCGTGCCGGCGAGCACCACCGACGACGGGCCCTCGAGCGCCTGGCGCAGATCGCGCAGCGGGTCGTTCCACGGCCGCGTCAGGCCCGCGTCGCGCCACAGCGCGACGGCCTCGTCGATCCTCGCGTGCGACAGCGGTTCGATCAGCATCGCGGGCACACGATGCCACGCGAGCCGTCGTCACGACACGAGGGCCACGCGCCGCGCCGCGAGATTGGCCCGCTGGGCGGGGTGATCGAAGGCGAGCCGGGTAACGCCACCCACGTGAGCACCGAGTCAGGCCTGCAGAACCCGGACTTCCGCGACGGCTTCGACGAGGCCTGGACGGCGCCGCAGCAGCCGCGGCCGGAGTACGCGGACGTCCTGCGCGCGCTGTCGCGCTTCGAGCGCACCTCGTTGCGCGCGCGCATCCGCCTGCGCCTGGCGCGTGGCGGCGTCACGTTCGGCTCCGACGACGGCTCGACGCCGTTCGTCGTGGACCCGGTGCCGCGCGTCATCACCGCGGACGAGTGGGCGACGCTCGCGCCCGGCATCGCCCAGCGCGTGCGCGCGCTCGAGGCCTTCGTCCAGGACGCCTACGGCGAGCGGCGGATCGTCGATGCCGGCATCGTCGGCGCGCGCACGATCGATACGGCCGAGGGCTACGAGCCCGAGCTGCGCGGACGCCTGCCGCAGGACGTCGCCGCGATCGGCGTCGCGGGGCTCGACGTCGTGCGCGACCGCGACGGCAGCTTCCTCGTGCTCGAGGACAACGTGCGCACGCCGTCGGGCTTCGCCTACGCCGCGGCCGCGCGCGCGGTGCTCGAGCAGGAGCCGCTGCCGACGGCGAGCCGGCGCGAGTTCGGCGACGCGGCGTTCGCGGCGCTCGGCGCGGCGCTCGCCGCCGCCGCCCCGGCCGGCGGCGATCCGCGCGACGCGGCCGTCCTCACCGACGGCCCGCACAGCAGCGCGTACTACGAGCACGGGCAGGTCGCGCGGCGCCTCGGCCTCGCGCTCGTGACGCCCGCCGAGCTCGAGCTGCACGGCGGCCGGCTCGTGCGCCGGGCACGCCGCGGGCGCCGCCGGCCGGTCGACGTCCTGTACCGCCGCTGCGACGAGGACCGCATGCGCGACGATGACGGGCGCCCGACCGCGATCGCCGCGCTGCTCGCCGAGCCGTGGCTGGAGGGCCGCCTCGGGCTCGTCAACGGCTTCGGCACCGGCGTCGCGGACGACAAGGCGATCCACGCGCACGTCGAGGCGATGATCGGCTTCTACCTCGACGAGCAGCCGCTGCTGCGCTCGGTGCGCACGCTCGACCTCGGCGACCCGGCGCACCGCCGGCGGGCGCTGGACGAGATCCGGCGCCTCGTCGTCAAGCCGCGCGCCGGGCAGGGTGGCAGCGGCGTCGTGATCTGCGCGCACGCGAGCGACGACGACGTCGCGCAGGTCGTGCGCGACATCAAGCGCGAGCCGCAGCGGTTCGTCGCGCAGGAGACGATCGCGCTGTCCCAGCACCCGACGATGATGGACGACGGCTCGCTCGCGCCCCGCCACGTCGACCTGCGGCCGTTCGCGTTCGCGACCGCCGACGGCGTGCAGGTCCCCGCCGGCGGGCTGACGCGGGTCGCGCTGGAGGCGGGCGCGATGGTCGTGAACTCCTCGCAGGACGGCGGCGGCAAGGACACGTGGGTGCTGGGCTGACGCGGCTCGGCCTGCGAGCGTCGAGCTCGCCGATCTGCACAAGGTTTGCGAACCGCTGCGGCGGTGGTCGCTCAGCTCGTGCCGCGTGCGCGTCGCGCCAGCTGCACCGTCGCCGCGCGCAGGCCGCCGGACGACGTGATCGGCTCGGCGAAGCCGACGCGCGCGGGCGCCCGGCCGCGCGGGGTGTCGAGCACGAGGTCCAGGCCGTAGCGGTCGGCGGCGGTGCAGGTGGCGGCGGTCGCGTCGGCGTAGCCGGTGAAGGCGAGCGCCATCTCGAGCAGCGCGCCGGCGTGGTCGTCGTTGAGGTGCGCGACAGCGCCGGCCGCGACGCGCGCCACCGGGTCGGCCTCGGCGGCCGCGAAGGCGCCGGCGTCCGCCGACGCCATCCGGCCGTAGCCGCCGACCCAGCGAGCGCGCTGGACGTCGAGCACCCACAGCGAGAAGTCGCCGAAGTCGACGTAGAGCTCGGCCGACGGGACCGCCGCGAGGTGCGCGGCACGGGCCGCCTGCGCCTCGTCGCCGTCCGGGCAGCGGGCGCGACCGGCGACCGTCACGCGGCCGCTCGCCAGCGGGTAGGCCTCGTCGAGCGGCGCGCTGACGACGAGCGAGGCGCGCGCATCGGCGGCGAGGTTGCGGCCGTGCTCGGCGAGCTGCGAGACGCACAGCACCGGCGCGCCGTCGCCGAGCAGGCCGTACGTCACGATCGAGCCCCACGGGTCGCCGTCCGCGGTGAGCGTCGCGAGCGCGCCGACGTTCGTCGCGGCGAGCAGCGTGCGCGCCTCCTCGGCCGGCGTGCGGCGGCGCACCGGCGCGGCGTCGGTCAGCGGCGGCGGGACCGACGGAGCGTCGCCGGGGACGTCGTGGTCGGAGGGCATGCACCGCAAGCTACCCGTACAGCGCGCCGACCTTCAGCCACCCTCGGTGAGCCGTCGGCGCTACGCGCTCAGGCGGCCCTGCGCCGGATCCAGCCGCGCACGGCTGACCGCGATCGCCTCGGGGCTTGCGTCCAGCAGCACGAAGCGCCGGCCGAGCTGCCGGCAGACCGCGCCGAGCGTGCCCGAGCCCGCGAACGGGTCCAGGCACCAGCCCCCCGGCCGCGACGAGGCGCCGACCATGCGCCGCACGATGCCCTCGGGCTTCTGCGTCGGGTAGCCGGTCTTCTCGCGCGAGTTCGTCGGCACGATCGTGTGCCACCAGCAGTCGCTCGGGCGCTTGCCGCGCGCGGCCTTCTCCGGGCCGACGAGACCCGGCGCCATGTACGGCTCGCGGTCGACCTCGTCGTCGTCGAAGTGGTAGCGCTCGCGGTCGCGGACGTAGACGAGGATCGTGTCGTGCTTGGCCGGCCAGCGGCGCTTCGGGCGCCCCCCGTAGTCGTAGATCCAGATCAGCTCGTTGAGGAAGCACTCGGGGCCGAACAGCTCGTCGAGCAGGAGCTTGGCCCGATGCGCCTCGCGGTAGTCGAGGTGCAGGTACAGCGTCCCGTGCGCGGCGAGCAGCTCGCGCGTGCGCGCCAGCCGCGGCGCGAGGAACGCCGTGTAGTCCTCGAACGCGTCGTCGTAGGCCAGCGCCCCCCGGCGGCGCTCGGAGCCGGTGTTGAACGGCGGGTCGAGGTAGGCCATGTCGAACGTCGCGTCCGGCAGCGTCGCCATCGCGGCGAGGTTGTCGCCCTCGATCAGGAGGTCGTCGTCGAGGACGGCCGGGGCACCGGCGAGGAGCGTTCGCATCGCCGCGCAGAGTACGCCGATCGACGGTCGGCGCCGCACGGCGCGCGCCCCCGTGCGAGCCTACGCGCGGATGGCCCTCGCCCGCCGCGTGCTGCTGCTGCTCGTCGTCGCCGTCCTCGCGGCCGTCGCCGTGCTCGCGCTGCACGAGGGCGAGACGGGGCGCTCGGGGCTCGTGCCCGATGCGGGCGCCGACAACGACCCGCTCGCCTGGACGCCCGGCCGTGAGCGCGCCTTCGCGGCGGCCGCCGTGCGCGGGCACGCGCACGTGCTGTACGCGAAGTCGCCCGGCGGCGCGCGCGCGAGCGCGCAGCGCACGGCGAGCTTCCGGCCGCTCGTCGAGG
>JAWVGK010000055.1:0-3618 GCA_033855155.1 Solirubrobacteraceae bacterium
TACGCCTTCCAGGTCGAGACGACGCAGCTCGCGCACCTCGCGGGCGCGCGCATCGAGGAGGTCCCGTTCGTCTTCTGCGAGCGCGTCGCGGGCGCGTCGAAGATGACGCTGCGGATCTCGCTCGAGGGCATCCGCGTGACGCTCGCCCTGCGCCGCCATCACCGGGCGGGCCGCCGCACCGGCCTCGGCTTGGCGCTGTAGCCTGCTTGGAGCACGCGCCCGTAGCTCAGTGGATAGAGCGCCCGCCTCCGGAGCGGGAGGTCAGAGGTTCAAATCCTCTCGGGCGCGCTTGGTGGTGGCTGCGGGCGCCGGGGTGGGGGGCGCTCCGCCGATTTCCGCGGGAAGCCGCTTGCGCAGCTTGCATCGGCTGCGCGTCGTCCTATCTTTTCGAGGTGCCCGTCGCACCCCCGGGGCGCGACGCTGCCGGAGGCATCACCCGGGTATCAGGGAGCCCCGCATGGCATCGCAAGGCCCGTATTCGAGCAGCGATCAGCAGCGCACGACGGTGATGATGTGGTGGCTCGCGCCCGTCGCGCTCGTCGTCGCGCTGCTCGCCGTCGGGCTGATCACGGTGGTCTCCCTCAGCGGCGCGGGCAGCGGCGGCGCTGGGGATCAGGTCGCCCGGGCGGCCACGCGCAACCTGCCGCCCTACTGGACCGTCAAGGCCGGTGACACCTACTCGCACATCGCCGCCAAGACGGGCCTGACGATCGACGACCTCGAGACGTTCAACCCGACGACCGACCCGACGACGATCGCGCCGGGGCAGCGCCTGAAGCTGCGCCTGCACGTCCCGAAGATCCGCGTGCCGCTCGGCCCGCGCTTCTGGACCGTCCGCAAGGGCCAGTCCTTCGGCTCGATCGCGGCGAAGACCGGCAAGCCGATCGGCAGGCTCATCGCGCTGAACCCGAAGCTCAAGCCCTCCGCGCTACAGATCGGCGACCGCGTGCGGCTGCGGCGCTGAGCGCCGTCGCTCGCGCTGACCCGAAGCTCAAGCCCTCCGCGCTACAGATCGGCGACCGCGTGCCGGCTGCGGTGCTGAACGCCTGACGCGCGGCGACCTTCGCGCACGTGGCGCCCTTCGCGCGGCGATCCTCACGCACGGGGCCCCTCGCGCGGCGCCCGTCGCGTGGGCATGCGCGCCGGCCGGGCCGGGAGCGCGGCCAACCATGCGCCACGCGTGCGCCCGGCCGCGGCAGCGCCTCCTACATGCCCTTCTGGATCTTCTTCAACGTCTCGCGATCGTCGGCGAGGTTGGCGTCGTCGAGGTGCGCGGTTGCCGCATCGACCTCGTTGCGATTGATCTCCGACATCGGCTCGCCCTCGGCTCCGCCACCTTCGCCGCCCGCGCCGGTGAGCTCCGCGGCGCGCTCGTCGACGGCGTCAGCCACGCCGCCGTCATCGGAGGCAGCGTCGTCCGCAGCCGCGCCGCCGTCGTCGTCGGCAGCGTCGTCTGCAGCCGTGTCCGACTCCTCGGCAGATGCAGTCGCCTCGGGCTCCTCGTCGACCTCTGCGGCCTCTTGCTCAGCCATGTCACTCTCCCTGCTCGGGTACGAGGACGACCTACCCACTGTGCCGTGAACGGCAACACGGCGCGGCGACGACGCGCCGTCACTCCCACGGCGACGGCACCTGCGTCGTGACCTCGACGGTGCCGTCGAGATGCTCGTCGTCGGGCTCGACGACCTCGACGTTGCGCCCGACGAGCTCGCCGCCGAAGCGCAGCTCGAACGGGCCGCCGTCGGGGCCAGCCACCTCGACGTTGCCCGTGCCGATGCGGCTGAGCGACTCGAGCGCCGCCCGCAGGCCGGCCGCCGAGACATCGAACGCGAGCGCATCGGTCTGCTGCCCCGAGTACGTCAACGTGAACGTCCCGCCGGTCGCGGCGATCGCGACGACCTGGACGGGCGTGTCGGGAAGTGGGTGTCGCGCTGTCATGTGCTCTCCTGGATCTCGTGTCGGTGTTCGGAGCACCCGCACGTGCTTCGCCGCCGACATCATCGCGCCGCGCGCCGTTCGCCGGCGTCGCCGTCGGGCAGGCGCTCGAAGCAGGGCGAGTCGGCGGCCCCGCCGGAGCCGCCGCGCGGGCCGCGCAGCGCCGGTCCGCCAGGCACGCGGCGGCACGACCCAGGAGCCGACCGCCGCGGTCGGCGGCCCCGCCGGAGCCGCCGCGCGGGCCGGGCCGGCCCACCCAGGCAGGCGGCGGCACGAGCCAGGAGGCGACCGCCGCGCCCTGCTCGAGCGCCGGCCCGGCCGCGTCCCCAGTCCGCGTTGCCCTCGGCGTGCTCGCACAGGTTCGCGTAGCCGAGCGAGCGCAACCGCGGCGCGATGGTGCCGCGGGCCGAGCGTGTCGACGAGGACGACATCGCCAGCGACGATCGCAGCACGCAGCTCGTCTCGGGTGATGGCGGCGTTGGTCATGGCCGCAACCCTGCCGGCCCGCCGCGCCGTCGTCCAGGACGGCGGGGCGCCATAGGCTTGGCCGATGGACCTCGATCTGCGCCTCGTGAAGTACTTCGTCGCCGTCGCGCAGGTCGGCAACGTCACGCGCGCAGCGCAGCGGCTGCACGGCCGGCGCTCAGCACGGCCGTCAAGCGGCTCGGGGTCGCGGTGATGCAGCGCTCGGGGCGCGGCCTGCAGGCGACCTCCGCCGGCGACCTGCTGCTCGCGCGCGGGCGGGAGCCGCTCGAGCACGCCGGCGCCGGCCAGCGCACGCGCGCGAGCGCGCTCGACGCGGCGGCGCCACTCGATGGTTGAGCCGATGCACCCGATCGAGATCGTGCGCCGGCGCCTGCACGCGCAGCGCCTGACGGGCGAGCCGTTCGCGACGGCGGCCCAGGCCGTGGCGTACCTCGGCGCCGTCCAGGCGCAGGAGCACGCCGAGGCGCTGTGGGCGCTGGGCGCGCGCGTGCGCGACCATGACGAGGCCGCCGTGGCGGCGGCCTGCGACCGCGGCGAGATCCTGCGCACGCACGTGCTGCGCCCGACCTGGCACTTCGTCGCCGCCGCCGACCTGCGCTGGCTGCTGCGCCTGACCGGCCCGCGCGTGCTGGCCAAGGACGCCGGTCGCATGCGCCAGCTCGGCCTCGACGCCGGCACGCTCGCGCGCGTCCACGAGCTGCTCTTGGCGACGCTGTCCGACGGCGAGCCGCGCACGCGCGCGGAGCTGGCGTCGGCGCTCGATGCCGCCGGCGTCGACACCAGCGGCCAGCGGATCGCGCACGCCGTCATGCACGCGGAGCTGTCGGGGGTGCTGTGCGGCGGCCCGCGCCGCGGCGCGCACCACACGTACCTGCCGCTGGACGGCCGCGTGCCGCGGGCGCCCGAGCGCGACCGCGACGCCGACGTCGCCGAGCTCGTGCTGCGCTACTTCTCCAGCCACGGGCCCGCCACGCCGCGCGACTTCGCGTGGTGGTCGGGCCTGACGATCGCCGACGCGCAGGCCGGCCTCGCCGCCGCCGGAGAGCGGCTCGTCGCCGAGCCCGACGACCACGGCACGCAGTGGATCTCGCTCGCCGACCGGGCCGCGGACCCGCCGCACCGCGGCGCGCTGCTGCTCGGCACATACGACGAGACGCTTGTCGCCTACCGCGACCTGCGCAACGTCGGCCCCGACGG
>JAWVGK010000056.1:0-3546 GCA_033855155.1 Solirubrobacteraceae bacterium
CGCTGGCGCTCGCCCTTGGCCAGCGAGCCGTCGGCGCGCACGACGCGTTGCCACGGGACCGTCGCGTCCTCGCACGCCGACAGCGCGGCGCCGGCGCGGCGCGGAGCCCCTGGGCAGACGTCGCCGTAGGTCGACACGCGGCCGGCGGGGATCGAGCGGATGCGCTCGAGGATCTCGCTGTCGGCGATCGTCATCGGCCCGCACCGTAGCGCCAGACTTCACGAGTCCGAAACAGGGCCGCGGGCGCAGCGGCGAGTACCGTGATGCGTCTTGAACCGTCGCACGAAGATCGTCGCCACCATCGGACCCGCCTCGCGTGACCCGGACACGCTCGTCCGCATGGTGGAGGCGGGCATGGACGTCGCGCGGCTGAACTTCTCGCACGGCGACGCCGAGCAGCACGCCGAGACCGCGCAGCGCGTGCGCCAGGCCGCCGGCCGCGCCGGGCGCGCGGTCGCGATCCTGCAGGACCTGCCGGGTCCGAAGATGCGCATCGGCCCGCTCGTCGACGACATCGCCGAGCTCAAGCCCCACGACCACGTGACGTTCATGTGCGGCGAGGACGGCGTCGGCTCGGCCGCGCGGATGTCGGTCGGGCGACCGGAGCTGTGCGATGCGATGGCCATCGACGACGTCATGTACCTCGCCGACGGCGCGATACGGCTGCGCGTGACGGCGATCCGCGCCGGTGACCTGGAGATCGACGCCGAGGTCGAGATCGGCGGCACCGTCGCCTCGCGTCAGGGCCTCAACGTGCCGGGGCCGCTGGAGCAGGTCGCGTCGGTGCCCGCGGAGGATCTCGCGCACCTCGCCGCCGGCGAGAAGATCGGCGTCGACCTCGTCGCGCTGTCGTTCGTGCGCAGCGCGCAGGACATCCGGCTCGTGCGCGAGCACACGCGCCTGCCGCTGATCGCGAAGATCGAGAAGCCGCAGGCCGTCGAGTGCGCCGAGGAGATCATCCGCGCGGCGGACTGCGTCATGGTTGCGCGCGGCGACCTCGGCATCGAGCTGCCGATCGAGCGCGTGCCGATCGTGCAGAAGAACCTCCTGTCGCTCGCCGGCACGCTCGCGCGGCCGTCGATCACCGCGACGCAGATGCTCGACTCGATGGTCGCCTCCTCGCGCCCGACGCGGGCCGAGGTCGCCGACGTCGCCAACGCGATCCTCGACGGCACCGACGCGGTCATGCTCTCCCAGGAGACGGCGATCGGTCGCTACCCGGTCGAGTCGATCGCGATGATGTCTGCGATCGCGGAGTCGACCGAGCTGGCCGCGCCCTACCAGCGCTGGAACGAGAGCCGCGTGCACCGCGACGCGCGCGACCCGTCCTACACCATGGCCTACGCGGCCTGCCTCGCCGCCCGCGAGCTCGAGCTCGACGCGCTCGTCATCCCGACGCTGTCGGGGCGCTCGGCGCGGCTCGTCTCCGCACACCGCCCGACGGTGCCGATCTACGCGCTGTCGCCCGGCCGCGAGACGGTGCGCCGCTGCGGCCTCATGTGGGGCGTGCGCGCCGCGTCGATCCGCCGCCACGAGGTCACCGAGCAGCTCATCAACGACTGCGCCCGGCGCGTCGTCGAGCTCGGCTGGCTGAAGGACGGCCAGCGCATCGGGATCACGGCGGGGCTGCCGAGCGGGCGCCCCGGCAGCACCTCGCTGCTGCAGATCCAGCAGCTCTGACGAGGCCGCAGTACCGTCCGGACGTGGGCCGCGCCGTGAGCCAGCGCGGCCGTCTGCGCCGTGTGCTGCAATGCCCGCCGTGCTGCGCGTCCTCGCGATCGCCTGCCTCGCCATCGCGCTCGCGCTCGCGGCGCCGGTCGCGGCGCGCACGATCAGCGGCGGCTTCGGCTCCGAGACGCTGGCCGGCACCGCCGGCGCCGACACGATCGACGGCGGCTCGGGCGCCGACACGTTGCTGGGCCTCGACGGCGACGACGTGCTGCTCGGCGGCAGCGGCGACGACCGCCTCTTCGGCGGCCCCGGGACCGACGCCCTCGACGGCAACGACGGCGACGACGTGCTCGACGGCGGTGCGGGCAACGACGTGCTGACGGAGACTGGCTCCGGCGACGACCGCATCTTCGGCGGCGACGGCGACGACCGCATCGACGGCAACCGCGGCAACGACACGATCTTCGGCGGCGCGGGCGACGACATCATCCACGGGGGCCCGGGCGGCGACGCGATCGACTGCGGCAGCGGCGTCGACACCGTCTACACGAACACGTCCGGCGATCGCACGGCCCGCTGCGAGATCGTCCTGCGCGAGGCGGACATCCGCCGGCGCAGCTGCCGCCAGGACGGCACGAGGCTCGACGAGCTCGTGCTCGGCGGTCCCGGCGCGGACACCTGCCGTGGCCGTGGCGGCGACGACGAGATCGAGGGCGCCGGCGGCAGCGACCGCGTCTACGGCGGCCCCGGCAACGACAGCCTGTTCGGGCGCTCCGGCAACGACCTGCTGTTCGGCGGCGACGGCGACGACATGCTCCAGGGCGGCCGCGGCCGCGACCTCATGTACGGCGGCCCGGGCAACGACGAACTGACCGGCGGCTTCGATGTCGATCGCATGCACGGCGGGCCCGGCAACGACGTCATCGCCGCGCGCGGCGGCGGCCACGACTCCATCAGCTGCGGCCCCGGCCGCGACACGGTCATCCGCGACAGCGGCGACCGTGTCGCCGCCGACTGCGAGGTCTTGCGCCGCGGATGAGCGCCGGCACGGAGCCGGGGCGGCTCAGGCGGCGCCGCGCAGCACGGCCGCGGGCGGGTGCGCGGCGTAGAACGCCGCTTCGAGGCGGCCGAGCTCGGTGACCGGCGGGTCGCCGTAGATCCACTCGCGCGCGATGCGGTGCCAGTTGCCGCGCGCGCGCAGCTGGCTCATGACGGCGAGCGTCAGCATCTCCAGGCGGCGGCCGAAGAGGTGGTCGGGCGGCAGCGTCTCGTGGCGCATCTTCGAGAAGTGCGACGAGCGCGGGTCGGACATCTCGATCATGATCTCGGTCGCGATCTCCGGCGTCAGCGAGACGTCGTCGTCGAGGCCGTACCACCAGGTCATGTCGTGGACCTGCTCGAGGATGCCCTCGGGCGTGTAGAGCTCAGGCCTGTGGATGAAGCCGCCGTCGTGCAGGTGCTCGATCAGCGCGACGCCGTCGCCGGCGATCCCGAGCCGCGCGATCTCCAGCTCGAACTCCGCGACCGCCGGCGGGATGCGCTTGAACAGGCCGAAGTCCAGGAACGCCATGCGGCCGTCGTCGAGCAGCAGCGAGTTGCCGGGATGCGGGTCGCCGGAGAACTGGTGGTGGCGGTACATGCAGCCGAAGTAGAAGCGAAAGACGATCTCGCCGAGGCGGTCGCGCTCGTGCTGGGGCAGCTGCTTGAGCTCCTCGAAGCCGCGGCCGGCGACGAACTCGCTGACGATCACGCGCTCGTGCGACAGCGACGTCACGACCGCCGGCACGAAGATGAACGGGTGGCCGCGGTAGATGCGCGCGAGCGTGCGCTGGTTCTGCGCCTCGAGCTCGTAGTCGAGCTCCTCGTCGATGCGCG
>JAWVGK010000057.1:0-10007 GCA_033855155.1 Solirubrobacteraceae bacterium
CGTCGCCGCGAGCATCGCGAGCAGTCCGCCCGCGGATGCCGGCTGGCTCGCGCTGGCGGCGATGCAGCCCGCGCTGCCGCCGCCGACCGAGCCGGCGTTCGCCGTCCTCAGCGACTGCGCCTACGCCGGGTCGCAGTTCGGGCTCGACGTACGCGGGCTTCGCCCGAACGAGCGGACGACGGTCGAGGTGATGCCGACGAGCGATCCGCTCGCCGGCACGCCGACGTCGGTGCGCGAGATGACCGCCAGCGCCGCCGGCCAGTTCCTCACGGTAGTCGACGTGCCGGCGACCGACGCGACGACGCCGATCATGCGCTCGGTGCGCGTGCGCTCCACGCCGCCGCTTCCGGGGCGCCCCCGCGTGCTCGTCTCCGCGCCGCTGAAGACCGTCGGTCGCGGCGTGTCGATCCAGCCACGACGGCCGGCGGGACGGGCGGCGGCGACCGAGCGCTGGCAGATCACCGGGCTGCCGGAGGGCACGCGGCTGTGGGCGCACTACCGCCACGGCGGCGCGGTCGCGGACGTCGCGCTCGCGGCGGCGACGGACCCCTGCGGCGTGGCGCGCTTCGCGCTGCGCACGCTGCCGGACGGTCACGAGCGGCCCGGCAGCTGGGCGCTGTGGATCACGACCTCGCGCGTCTTTCGGCCGCGCCGCGACGCGATCTACGTGCAGCGCCGGATGACCGTCGCGGGCAGCGGCGCGGGGGCGCGCGTGACGTTCGCGCCGCTGCGCTCGCGACTGCTGCCCCACGATCGGCGGGTCGTCGCCCCCGAGACGCACTTCCTCGCCGCCGATGCGACGCGGGTCGGCATCGTGCGCGGCATCTTCGGCGGCGCGGGCGGCGCTCGGGTGCACTTCTTCGAGCGCGTCGGCGATCGGCTCACCGCGCTGGGCAGCGGACGGGCCGCGCCCGGCGAGTTCACGATCCTCGACGACGCGACGACGTGGAGCTGCTCGCGGCGCACACGCCGCTTCATGGCGTTCGCGAACCTGCCCGCCGGCTTCCTGGCGACCGGCGTCGACACGATCCACACGCCGTCGTGCGCTAACCGCTTCCGCGTCGTCGCGACGCGCGCAGGGGCGGCCGGCCGCGCGCTCGTCGTGCGCGTGGTCGATCGCTGGGGCACCGGCGCGATCACGCCGGAGCTGTGCGTCGCCGCGCCGCGCCGGCGCCCGGCGTGTCGCAGGCTCCCGTTCCCGCGCGCGGTCACGATCGCGTCGCGCCGGCTGCGCGCCGCCATCCCCGGCCTGTGGCGGATCGACCTGCGCATCCGGGGCATCCACGTGCGCGACGCGATCAGGGTCGGCGCAGGAGCTCCCGCGCCGCGACCGGCTCCCGCGCTGCTCGCGACCGGCGACTCGATGATGGGCGGGGTCGACAGCTTCCTCGGGGACGAACTCGCAGGCACGCAGGACGTGCGCAGCGACGTCCGGCCGGGGACCGGCATCAGCAAGCTCGCGAGCGACTGGACGAAGATCGCGGCCGCGCAGGCATCAGCGCAGCACCCCCGGACCACCGTGATCATGCTCGGAGCGGCCGACGGCTTCCCGATGACCACCCCCGTGGGCGCGGGCGTCGTCTGCTGCGGGCGCGCGTGGATGGCCGAGTACGCCCGCCGCGCCGGCGCGATGATGCGCAGCTACCTCCGGCACGGTCGCGGGCGCGTCTACTGGCTGACGATCCCGATCCCGCGCCAGGTCGAGCGCCTGCCGATCATCCTCGCCGTGAATGCCGCGATCCGGCGCGCGGCGGCCGGCGTGGCGGGCGTCAGCGTCGTCGGCCTCGACGTCCTGTTCACCCCCCACGGCTACCGCGACGTCGTGCGCTACCGCGGCCGCGACGTCCGCGTCCGCGACGTCGACGGCCTGCACCTCAACCTCCAGGGGCAGGCGATCGCGGCCAAAGCGGTCGCGCGCCTGATCCGGCGGGCGCAGCCGGGCGCCTGACGCGCACCGCCGCCGCGCGGACGGCGCGACGCGTCAGCGCGTGCCGGCGGACGCGTCCCGGCGGGGACCGGCGGGAGGACGGGCCGCTCAGCGCGGTGCGAGCGCGAACGCGTCGCCTGGGTCCGCGAGCTGCAGCTCGCGAGCGTGGAAGCCGTCGAGCGCGGCCTGGGTGACGCGGCCGTGCGCGAACGGCAGCGTGCCGGCCGCGAGCTGGACGTCGTCGACGTACGCGGACGGATTCGCGGCGTGCATCGCGGTGGCGAGATCGGCGGCCTGCCCGTATGGGACGAGCGGGTCGTCGGCGGAGAACGCCTGCAGCACCCGCACGCGGTTCAGCGTTCCGCCGGCCAGCGCGGCGGGACTGAACCACGACAGGTTCTCCGCGCCGAACGCCGCGACGCCGAGGTTGTGCACGAAGCGTCCGCCGTTGGTCTGGCTGTGGCCCCCGGAAGCCGCGTCGTACGCGACTTCGCCCTCGGCGCTGACGAGATCGGTCGGCCCGGCTTGGCTGACGACGCAGTAGACGTCGGGGCGGAAGGCACCGAGCATCAGCGCGAGGTGGCCGCCGGCGGACGTGCCGAGCGCGCAGATCCTCGCGCCGGCGCCGACGGCGGCGCGCGTCTTGTCGTAGAACCACAGCGCGTCCGCGGCGCTCTGTCCACACGCGCGATAGCTGAGGTTCACGGTCATCCAGCCGCGAGCGCGCCAGCGGTCGGCATCGAGTCGCATGCTCTGCACGAGGCCGGCCCCGGTTGCCATCCACGCCCCGCCGTGGATGATGAGCATGATGCCGCGGGGCGTCTGGCCCGCGTACGCGCCGGCCGGCAGGCCGATCTCGTACGGGGCGGGCGCGCCGGCGTAGGCCGGGTCGCTCGCGCGCACGCCGGCGGGCAGCGTCGAGCCGTCGGGCCCCGACGGCGCCGCCGTGCAGATGCTGTCGGGTTGCCCGCTGGCGATCGCGCTGGTGAACGCGCCGTCGAGCGCCGTCGTCGCGTTGGCAGGCAGCGTGGCGCTGGTCGCGCCCTGGGCGGCGACCGCGATGCCGGCGCCCTGCAGACCGTTGTCAGGCCAGCTGTGGGCACTGGTCAGCCAGGCTCCCGAGCTGAGGTACAGCACGTCGGTGTAGGCGGTGAAGTAGCCCCACGACTGGGTCGTCGGGCGCGGCTGGTTCGACAGCGTGATCGCCGGTGCGTACGTGTAGACCGCTGCCGCGTTCGTGCGCGTGTCGACGTGCCGCTCGGCGCAGCTGGAGATCGGCTTGGTCGCGTTCAGGTGGTACGCGACGCACGTGCGCAGGCGAAAGTCGAAGCCCGCTCCCAGGCCGATGCTGTTGCCGGTCGACGCCGCGGCGGTCGCGGTCGTGTCGCCGAACGCGACGCTCGTCGTCAGCGTGCCGTCGGCGCGGTTGCCCAGCGCCGGGATGCGAACGACGTTCGTCCTGGTGAACGAGGGCGGGACGTTGGCCGCCGCGGTCGGCGCGACGACGGCGAGCATCAGCCCGACGACCACGGCGAGCTGTGAGAGACGAGACGGCGGGCGACGGGCGGCGTCGGGCATCCCACCACCATGTGCGCTCCGAGCGCCGTCCCCAACGGTTGTTCGCCGCAGATCGTTGCGGGCTTTCCGCGACCTAGCGCCGCGGATCGACGACGAGCTTGCGCGCCTCGCCCGCCGGCGGGCGCCGCAGGGCGTCGTGCAGGTCGCCGAGGCCGATCGTCTCGCCGGCGAAGGCGCGCCAGTCGACGTCGCCGGTGGCGAGCAGCGCGAGCGCGCGGTCGACCTCCCCCGGCGTGTGATGGAAGGCGCCGCGCACGTCGAGCTCGTCGTAGTGCAGCGGGAACGACGGCAGCGTCACGTCGCAGCCCGACGGGCAGCCGCCGACGAGCACGACCGTGGCGCCGGGCACGGCGGCGCCGATCGCCGCCCGCCAGGACTGCGGGCGTCCGACGGCCTCCATGACGAGCTCGTGGCGCCCGAGCCGCGCCGCGGCGCGCGCGCCGAGCGCCTCGGCCTGCGCGCGGCGCTGCGGATGGCGGTCGCAGAGCGTCACGTCGCGACCCTCGAGCACGAGCAGCCGCGCGAGCATCAGCCCCATCGTGCCGCCGCCGAGAACCGCGGCGTCGGCGCCGCAGTCGCGGCCCGCGCGCGCGACGGCGTGGACGGCGGCGGCCAGCGGCTCGGCCATCGCGGCGCCGGCGGGATCGAGGCCGTCGGGCACCGCGTGCAGCGCGGCCGCCGGCGAGGCGATCCGCTCCGCGAAGCCGCCGAACACCCACGACATCCGCTCGCACAGCTGCGTGCGGCCGGCGGCGCAGGCGCGGCAGGCGCCGCACGGCACCGAGTCGCCGACGAGCACGCGCTCGCCCGTGTCGTCGCGCACGCCGACGGTCTCGTGGCCGAAGCGCGCGGGGTACGGGCCGAGGATGTGGTGGCCGTGGCGCAGCATCTTCAGGTCCGTCGCGCACGCCGTCGCCTTCTCGACGCTGACGAGCACCTCCCCGTCGGGCTCGGCGACGTCCTCGACGCGCAGGTCGTCGGGCCCGTGCAGCATCGCCGCCCTCATGGCTGCACGACCGCCTTCAGCGCCGCGCCGCGGCGCTGCAGGTCCAGCGCCCGGCCGGTGTCGTCGAGCGACAGGCGGTGCGTGACGAGCGCGAGCACGTCGATGCGCTCGCTCGCGATGAGCTCGTAGGCGGCGCGCATGTCCGCCGGGCCGGCCGACCAGCTCGAGCAGACCGTCAGCTCGCGCAGGAACAGCTGCTCGGTATCGAGGCCGACCGGCGTGCCGGGACCGGTCGTCGCGTACAGGCACAGCGTGCCGCCCGCGCCGAGCGCCGCCGCCGCACCGGCGATCGCGTCGCCGTTCGCGGTCGTCACGAACGCGACGTCGACGGGCTCGCCCGCGTGCTCCGCGGCGCCGAGCGCGCGCGCGACGGCGACGCGCTCGGGGCGCGGCTCGCGCACCCACACCGCCTCGGCGCCGCGCGCCCGCGCCGCCGCGACGGCCAGCAGCCCGTTCGAGCCGGCGCCGACGACGAGCAGCGCGTCGCCGGGCCGCAGGCCGGCACGATCGAACGCCCGCAGCACGCAGCCCAGCGGCTCGACGAACGTCCCCGCGACGGGATCGACGCCGCCGAGCGCCAGCAGCTCGCCGACCAGCTCCGGCCGCAGGCGCACGCGCTCGGCGAAGCCGCCGGGATCGAGCGCCGTCGAGCGAAACTGCTCGCACAGCGTCTCGTGCCCGCGCGCGCAGGTGCGGCAGGCGCCGCACGGCACGTGATGGTGGATTATGACGCGGTCGCCGACGGCGACGCTCGCGACGCCCGCGCCGAGCGACAGCACCTCGCCGACGACCTCGTGGCCGAGGACCGCGGGCAGCTTGCGCGAGACGTACGTCTCGCTGACGTCCGAGCCGCAGACGCCACAGGCGAGCACGCGGCAGACGACCTCGCCCGGCCCGGCGACCGGATCCGGCAGCTCCTCGACGACCACCTCGTGGGCGGTCAGCGAGCGAGCGACCCTCATGTCATCCCGTGGCGTCGCCGCGGGACTGCCCGAACGGCGTCGCCAGCAGCGCGAGCACGGACGCGCGCGTCGGCGGTGCGGCGATCCCGCGCTCGGTGACGAGCGCGGTGACGAGCTCGGCCGGCGTCACGTCGAAGGCGGGGTTGCGACACGGCGTGTCGGCGGGCGTCAGCAGCGCGCCGCCGGCGTGGCGGACCTCGTCGGCGTCGCGCTCCTCGATGACGATCTCGTCGCCGCTGGCGATTGACGCGTCGATCGTCGACGTCGGGCCGGCGACGACGAACGGGATCCCCGCCGCTCGTGCCGCGAGCGCGTGGGCGTACGTGCCGACCTTGTTGGCGACGTCGCCGTTGGCGGCGACGCGATCGCAGCCGACGATCACGGCGTCGACCTCGCCGCGGCGGATGAGCCCGGCGGCGGCGCCGTCGACGAGCAACTCGTGCGCGATCCCGGCGCGGCGCAGCTCCCAGACGGTCAGCCGCGCGCCCTGCAGCAGCGGCCGCGTCTCGCACGCCAGCACCGCGAGCTCGCCGCGCCCGGCGAGCTCGTGGATGACCGCGAGCGCCGAGCCCGTGCCGCCGCACGCGAGCGTGCCGGTGTTGCAGTGCGTGAGGATGCGCCGCGTGCCGGCGAGCATGTCGGCGCCCAGCAGCGCGATCGCGGCGCTCGCGGCGTCCTCGGCGGCATGGATCGCCTCGGCTTCGGCGCGCGCCGCTGCCGGACGCTCGGCCTCCGGCAGCGCGAGCACCGCCGCCAGCATGCGGTCGACGGCCCAGGCGAGGTTGACCGCCGTCGGGCGCGCGGCGCGCAGGACGCCGGCGGCGGCGCGGATCGCGTCGTCGTCGGGCGTCAGCGCGACCTGCATCGCCAGGCCGTAGGCGGCGACGATGCCGATGTTCGGCGCGCCGCGGATCGCGAGCCGCGCGATCGCGGCGGCGGCGTCGTCGGCGCCGCGGAGCGCCAGCCACGACTCCTGCGCCGGCAGCAGCGTCTGGTCGAGGATCTCGAGTCGCCCGCCCCTGCCCCCTGTACGCGAGCCGCCGGGCGAGCCGCCAGGCGAACGGATGTCGCGCCACCTGAGCGCAGCGACGGGCAGCGATGCCGGCGAGACGGCCACGCCCCGATGCTACTGTCGAGGTGCATGCGCCGCCTGCTCCTCGCCGCTCTCGCGGCTGCGCTCGTGGCGCCGGCGGGAGCACGCGCGTCCGATCCGATCATGCCGCTGAGCGACGTCGAGGCGGGGATGCGCTGCACGGCGCTGACCGTCGTGCGCGGCACGGCGATCACGAGCTTCGACGTCGAGGTACTCGACGTCATCGATCGACAGCGGCCCGAAAGCGCCAGCATCCTGATCCGCGTGTCCGGTCCGGCGGTCGACGCGACGGGCATCGGACCGGGCTTCTCGGGCTCGCCGATCCTGTGCGACGACGCCGCCGGCGTCGCGCGCAACATCGGCGCGATCTCGGCGGGCATCGGCGAGTACGGCGGCGCCGTCGGGCTCGCCACGCCGATCGAGAGGATCCTCGCCGAGCCGATCCTGCCGCCCTCCGCGGCGAGCCGCTCGGCGCTCGTCGGCAGTCGCGCGCTCGCCACGCCGCTGACGCTGTCGGGCCTCAGCGCACCGGTCGCGGCGATGTTCTCGAACGCCGCGCGCCGCGCCGGGCGCACGCTGCTGACGTCGGTGGCCGCGCCGCGCGGCACGGCGTTCGCGCCGCAGCCGCTCGTGCCCGGCGCCGCGGTCTCGGTCGGCGAGACCTCGGGCGACGTCGAGCTCGGTGCGATCGGCACCGTCGCCTACGCCGACGGCTCGGACGTGTGGCTGTTCGGGCACTCGCTCGACGGCGCCGGCCGACGCTCGCTGTTCCTGCAGGACGCCTACATCCACGCCGTCGTCAACAACCCGCTCGGCGCGACGGACCTGTCGACGTACAAGCTCGGGGCCGCCGGCAACGACCTCGGCACGGTCACGAGCGACGGGCTCGACGGCGTCGGCGGGCGGCTCGGCGAGCTGCCGCCGAACTTCCCCCTCAAGGTCTTCGCGCGCGACCTCGACAGTGGCCGCACGCGCGCGCTGACGACGCTCGTCGCCGACGAGAGCGACGTCGGCCGGCCGACCGGGGCGTCGGCCCTCGCCGTCGTCGGCGCCGGCGCCGTCGCCGAAGCGGCGACGAGCGTGCTGCGCGGCGCGCCCGCTCGCCAGACCGGCGAGCTGTGCGTGCGCATCACGCTGCGGGAGACGCGCTCGCCGTTGCGCTACTGCGAGCACTACGCGGTCGACGGCGGCGGGCCCAACCCGCTGGCGGGCGTCGCGGCGGCGGACTTCGGCCAGGCGGCGGACCTCGTCGACGGCTTCCGCTACGGGACCCTGCACCCGACGCAGGTCGAGGTCGGGCTGCGGCTGCGCCGCGGGCTGCGCCAGGCTTACCTGCTGGACGCCACCGGACCGGCGACCGTCAGGCGCGGCCAGCGCGTCAAGCTGCGCCTGCGGCTGCGGCGTACGGGCACGGGCGAGCGCTTCACGCGGACGATCCGCGTGCGCATCCCGCGCGGCCTGGGGACCGGCAGCCGCACGCTCAAGCTCGCCGGAACCGACGCCGACGCCGGCAGTGACCCCAACGAGGAGGACAGCCTGAGCTTCATCTTCGATCCCGACGCGGGCGACAAGCCACCGCCGCAGAGCCTCGAGCAGCTGCGCCAGGCGGTCAAGGAGCTCGAGCGCTACGACGGCATCACCGCGACGATCGGCGGCCGCGAGATCCGCGCGCACCGCGATCCGGACCTGCGGATCAGCGGCGACGCGCGCGTCGACGTGCGGGTGCGCGGCCGCTGAGCGCGATCGCGCCGTGCTGCGAGAACCGCCTCAGGCGAGGCGGTTCTCGATGCCCATCGGCGCGGCCTGCTGCGCGGCGGGCGCCTCGGCGGGCGCGTCGCCCGGAGCGTCGACGCCGAGCACCGTCGCCAGCTCGCCGGACTCGTACATCTCGGTGACGATGTCGCAGCCGCCGACGAGCTCGCCCTTGTGGAAGAGCTGGGGGATCGTCGGCCACTTCGAGATCGCCGAGAGCTCCTGGCGGATGCGCGGGTCGGGCAGGATGTCGACGGCCGCGAACGGCGTCTCGAGCGCCTCGAGCATCGCGACCGTGCGCGCCGAGAACCCGCACGCGGGCGCCGCAGGGGAGCCCTTCATGAAGAGGATGACGTCGTTGTCGGCGATCGCCGTGGCGATCGCGTCGTGGATTTCGTTGTCGCTCATGAGACCTCCGTCTTGAGTGCGAGGGCGTGGATCGAGCCGCCGAGCTCACCTTCGAACACGTCGTACACGAGCCGGTGCTGCTGCACGCGGCTCATCCCGTCGAAGGCGCTTGCGCGCACGAGCGCGCTGAAGTGCACCTCGTCGGCGGTCTCCACGTCGGCCTGGGCGCCGGGGATGGCCGCCTCGATCCTGGTCTTGACCTCGTGCGCGCTGGGCATCGAGAGCACAGCCTAGCGACCGCCACGCGCCGGCCGGCGCCACCCGCCGCGCCGCGCCGGGAAATCGCCGAGCCCGACGTCGAAGGCCGCTACACTTCCTGAAGTATTGGCGATGCGCTGGAAACGACGCTGGGAGATCACCACATGATCACGATCACGGACAAGGGCGCTGAGAAGGTCCACGAGTTTCTCGCGTCCCAGGGCGCCGACGTCACGGCGGCCGGTCTGCGCGTCGGCGTAAAGGGTGGCGGCTGCTCCGGCTTCCAGTACAACCTCGCCTTCGACGAGCGGCGCGACGGCGACGAGGTCTTCGAGTTCGCGGGCCTGAAGGTGTTCGTCGACCAGCCCAGCCTGCCCTACGTGCGCGGGTCGGTCATCGACTACGTCGAGTCGCTGCAGGGCGCGGGCTTCCAGGTCAACAACCCGAACGTCGTCGCCGCCTGCGGCTGCGGCTCGTCCTTCCGCGTCGCCGACGAAGAGGAGTGCTCGGCCGTCTGACGCGATGGGTCTGGGCGTGACTCAGACGGCCACGATGTCGGCGTGAACGCCGCTGGCCGCGGTCAGGACCGCGAGATCATGCGGGTCTGACGTCAGGATCTCGTCGCCGTCGGTGGCGAGTAGGACGACGGCCGCATCGATCACGTCACTGGCCCCAGCGCGTGCGAGGAGGACGCCGGCGGCGCGCCCCAGCGTCTCGTCGAGCGCCACGACCACGACGCCGGCGAGCAGCCCTCCGACCCGTGCGTCGCGCGAAGCGCCACTCCATACCTGGCCGACGACACCGCCGTGGGTCACGGGCGTGCGGCCGGCACGATGCTCCCGAGCCAGCAGCGCCAGCATGTTGCGGTCGGCTCGCTCGACGGCGATCAGCGCGCCCGCGTCCAAGACGAGCGTCACGCGACCCGCGGGGTGCGCGGCTCGGGCGACGCGCCGCGCACGACGATCGCGCGCTCGCGCGCCCAGCGGGACGCCTCAGCGATCTCGGCATCCGTGAGATGGCCGTGCTCCTCCTCGAACTCGGCAAGGAACGCGCCGAGCGCTGCCAGCCGCCGGTCATGGTCGG